>NZ_JAFYUW010000010.1:0-3262 GCF_017549435.1 Brochothrix sp. | reverse complement strand
TTTTTCATCAGCTACTACGATAGGTAACATTATCGATGTTACTACCGTAAGTTCATCTGACGTCGTCACTAGTCCGTCAATCCATCACATCTGTTGGCGTATCGCTGAGAATGATCACTTGTCTGATTGGCAAGCAACTATTTATTCTCATGGGTATCTACCTACAGAAATTATCGATTATCAGTATTTTAAATCGATTTTTTTCAGTACACCCGGAGAAATTTTATTTGAAATAGCAACCGATACTCCAGGTTTTACGATTGATGAGCCGTTAGATTCTCTCGGTGAGCAACTCAAGTTACCTACCGATTATGAGTCACATCGTCAAACCCTTTCAAAACTTTTACCACCCATCAACTTAAGAAAGAAGCGTGCTTACTAATGAAACATATTTTCAAACAAGGATTGGAACAACATCCTACATTGGTTCTTCTTCATGGAACTGGCGGAAATGAACATGACTTACTCTCAATTGGCGAAATCATTGATCCTAATGCATCGCTATTGGGTATTAAAGGTAATATTTTAGAAAATGGGATGCCTCGTTTTTTCAAACGCTTGGCTGAAGGACTCTTTGATGAAGAAGATCTTCGCTTCCGTACTGAAGAACTGCATGATTTTATTGAAGAAGCTGCTCAAACATATGGCTTTGACAAAAATAATGTATTGCTGCTAGGGTATTCTAATGGTGCTAATATCGCCGGTAGCTTATTGCTTACTTATGGTAATATTTACCAGGGCGCAGCGTTGTTACACCCAATGGTACCTATGCGTCAAGCATCGTATCCCTCACTTAACCAGACACCTATTTTCATTAGTGCCGGCCGTAATGATCCTATTTGTGCCATGCCTGAAACAGATGAACTCATTGAAATATTGGAAGAAGCTGGCAGTACGGTTAGCAGTTTTTGGCATGATTTTGGTCATCGTCTGACCGCTGAGGAAGTTGCTGCTACGAAGCAATGGTACCAACAAACATTTAACTAAGGAGAGCTCTCACATGATAACAATACGCCCTGAATCCATTAGCGAGCGTGATAACTACAAATTTCTCATAGGAAGTGTTATTCCTCGCCCGATTGCTTTTATAACAAGCATCAATTCAGAAGGAGTCGTAAATGGTGCACCTTTTAGCTACTTTAATATTGTCAGCTCTAATCCACCCTTGCTCTCCGTTTCAATACAACGTCGTAATGGTGAAAAAAAAGACACTTTGCGCAATATCGAACAACAGCAATCCTTTGTTTTGCATATTGCCGATGACGGTTACATCGATAAACTTAACCAAACTGCGGCTCAACTGCCGCCAAATCAAAGTGAGATAGCACTTACAAACCTCACACTTATCCCTAGTGAAACAATCGCTACTCCCGCTATTTCTGAAGCAAAAGTACGTTATGAATGCACGGTTCAACAAATTGTTGACTTGCCTAATAGCGAATTAATTATCGCAAATATAACCTGTTATCATATTGATGATGAGCTCTACGCTAACGGACGGATTAATGCGGCTAAACTTAATCCTATTAGCCGTCTAGCAGGAAATGATTACGCTCATCTAGGAGAGACATTTACACTTGAACGCCCTCAATAATATTGACACCGTTGCAAATTTATTTGCTTACGGAGACAATATGGGACGGAAATTTCGACAGAAATTGAGTACCAATCCTTCAAAAAACCGAGTACCATTCCTTTGTTATCACCGTTGCAAATTCATTTGCTTACGAGGACGACAGCGAGTACCCATCCTTATGTTAACGTCTTAATCATTTTTCTAGGCACCTTATTTTTAAAGAAGATATATTTTCATCTGTAATTCCAGATGAACTAGCTTATTATTAGAGATACGAGCTGACATTTTCAATCCCTCCTCTATAATTTTTATAGAGCTTTAATTTTGCAGGGATTATGAAAATGTCGCTTTTTTTCGAAAAAAATCACCTGTATCCTTTTACAATTTGACCTCTCATTACAAACATAAAGATGGTACACTATTAGTATCTAATAAGGATTAAAAGAATGCTTATACTAGAATTAAGCACCTTGAAAATCGTTATATTAAAAATAGGAGTACGCATATGATGACTAAAAAAACATTCAATAACAAACAAAATAACTGGATCAACCTTAACACTGACAATAAAAAAGAGTTCCAAAAACTTTCTGATGAATACGATATTGATGAAGATATTATTCGTTATTCCTTAGATAAAAATGAACGTGCCCATTTAGATTATGATAAAACAACCAATGTTCTAACATTAATCTATAACGTTCCAAACCAATTGAAGATAGATAATCATTACGAAACCATACCGATGACCTTTATTATCAAAGATCATACACTGATTACCCTCACAAATAGTAAAAATCATTATGTCTATTTCATGATGAAAAACGCTATAGAAAAAGATGACACTCTGAGTGTATTCGAATTTTTATTCAATAGTTTATTTATGATTACAGACCAATTTTTCCCCTATGTCGAAGAAATGAATAACGAGCGGACACGAGTTAGCAGTAAATTGAAGAAAAAAACCACCAAACAAAATTTACTATCCATGTCTGATTTAGAAACTGGTATTGTTTTTTTCATCTCAGCTTCTAAACAAAACGTTGTATTGCTAGAGCAAATAAAAACACACATTTTTTACAAAAATCTTGCTGCTTCTGAGAAAGAAGAATTAGATGACGCCATGATTGAAGCCAAACAATTGGTTGAAATGACTCAGCTTTCATCACAAATTCTGCAACAGCTCTCGGGTACATATAACAATGTATTGAATAACAACTTGAATGATACCATGCGGATTTTAACCGTTCTTTCCGTATTACTAACTATCCCTACAATTATCACAGGTTTTTTCGGTATGAACATGCCTTTGCCTCTTGAAAACAATGCATTTGGTTGGATTATTACTATTATTCTCAGTACTTTCTTATGGTTTTTACTCTCATTCATTTTGAGAAAGATAATGAAGAAATAAAAAAAACGTTCTACGCATTTGATTGCGCAGAACGTTTTTCTTATTTTTTATGTTTTTTATATTTACTCTCTTCTTGTTCACGGTATGTTTCCATTTTTCGTCTGAAAAGTTCGCCGTTTGAAGGAGGTGTGTAAGTAATTGCATTTGCTCCAGCTTCAATTGTTTCAATAATAGAGGCTGGGTTTTTACCACCCGTTGCAATAATTGGCAAATCAGGAAATTTACGACGAATAACACGCACAATATGGGCCGTATTTGAGCCACCACTTACA
>NZ_JAFYUW010000074.1:0-7349 GCF_017549435.1 Brochothrix sp. | reverse complement strand
TCAAAACGAAAGAGTGGGCGTATACCCACTCTCCGTTGACAACTATCTAAACTTTACATACTAAATATAGCATAAAAACGCTACTGTTGCAACAATCTGCCTTAAATGTCTGTTGTTGTTCAGACGAGGCTAAAAAATAATAATAAACGACCGCTATAATCAATAACTTTTCTGTTAGAAACTATACTCGTAATTAATGCTTAGCAACGAATACACATGCGCTGCAATGATGTGTTACTTGATGAAATTTTTTTGGTTTTTTTTATTTATTAACTATAAATATGGCGTTGTTAAAAACTCGTTTTATTGATTACATGTTATTATATATAAATAGCAGAATAATCTTATTAGGAGAGGACCAAACTTATACTATGATTTTAAAAATATTTTTTGTACTATTTATGGCAGCTGGAGTAAACCTTTTTTATAGAGGAATTAAATTAATGCTTTATATAAAAAAGGTTAACGAAGAAGAAACAACTTTTCACACTTTTAAATGCACGGCATGTAATGAGGTGTATCAGCTAAACGGCATTGAAACAAAAGCAAAGTGTCGCAGAGCCTTAGTTAAAAAGATACAAACAATCCATTCTCAAACAAAATCTGTAAAATTCACCTGCCCTCATTGCCACAGTAATGTTTACCAGGAAAGAATATTTGATATCAATATGACAAAATTTTCCGGCAATATTCGAATTCAAATGGATCAACGTGCACCTGACCCCAAAAAAAGGACTTTACTGAATGACCTATTGTTAAAGGGCGTTGCCCCTGTATTGGTAATGGTATTTTTAATGAAATTACTGGTTAGATAATAATTGGCTCATGAGTTTAAACTGTAACGTAAACTGCTTTTCTGTCTCTTAAATAACATAAATGTTTAGATATTGAACTCTAAAAAAGGTATCGCTTTAATTTTAAAGAGCGAAAAACAAAATTCACTTCAATAAAGTTTATACACCAGTGATTTTTTTGTGGGTAAGTAACTGTATTTACATCTGAGAATAACAGCGTTGCTTATACCAATGCCAACGTAGTTGAGCATTATTTAAAAAAACAGTTGTTGAACATTTTATCTGCTTTTACTTGACTATTTTAGCTCAATATATAGTGCGATTTTATTTTCGTAGACAGCAAAAAGGCGTCACTACATTTTGTAGTGACGCCCTTTTTTTACTCTGAAATTTATTCTACACGGTTACTTTCAACCTTATCTTTCACATTTTCAGTTGCTCTCGACGTCGCTTTTTTTACTTTTTCAGTTTGATGACTTACTGAATGACCTGCTTTTTCAGTAATATCACTGACACGATCTTGAACAGTCACTGAATCTTCTTCATACTGTTCCTTCGACTTCACATCGACAACATTAACATTAACTTCCACAATTTTCAATCCAGTCATATCATCAACATTTTTTTGAATGGCTTGAATGATTTTTTCGAATAAATCAGGAATATTTTTACCATACTCAACAACAATATCTAAATCAACTGCTACTTGTTTTTTACCTACTTCAACATTAACGCCTGTTGTTTTTGAATCTGTGTTGACGAGTTTTTCAGCTATATTTGAGAAAAAACCACCATCAATTGTCAATAAGCCGCTGACATCTTCCAAAGCAATACCGATGATTTTTTGCAAAACTTTATCTTCGTAAGTTAATTCTTTTGTGATTGCACCTGTACTCTCTACGTTAGTAGTGTTTGGTTTGTTTGTGAATTCTGTCATTTAAAAAACCCCTTTATCAATTATTTTAAATACTTTATTCGCTTATTGAGGTAATAACCTATCATAAAGCCACAAAATGTTAAAAATAGTAACAAAATTGTCTTAAAAAAACCGAGCGTTATGAATAATAAAGCAATGACGAAACCAACTGAAGCGCCAATTAAAGCATACTGATTCTCTTTTATTAATTCTTTCATATCAGTCTCCCTTTCTTACTATATTACTCGCTGTTTGCTGCTTGTTTTGATTTTACGAGGTTTGATTTTCAAACTTAATTGAATGTTTTCAGCCTCTAAGTTCAACATCTGTACGATGTCGCGATGTAATTCTTGCAAGAAAATCTTATTTCTCGCTGTGAAATCAGTATCGTCTAATACCTTACAGTGAATCTCGCCTGTGATTTTTTGTTTCTTTGTTTTAACAATAACCGTTGGCGAAACGTCTTCTAAAAATTGTTTTTGTTTGGCTTTTGTTAAAATGATTGATTCAATCGCTTTCTTTTGAATCTCTAAGGTGTTTTTATTCTCAGAGTATAACGTTAAAAAACGCTCTTTCGGTGGGATTAAGAAACTAATCACAAAAGCTAAGAATGCTAATGATAATAAACCAAAAGCAATCCAAAACAACACTAAATTATAATATGGGACATCGCGAACATAGGTTAATACGTCTCCCACATGAAACGGGGTGTTAGCTGAAGGTTGAACTTGCAAAATTACAAAATAAGCGATTAACATCACTAATATCGCTAAAAAGCCCATGATAAATTTTTGCGATTTTCTCAACTTGAAATTCACCTTCTTTCAAAGATAAGTACTTTTAGTAATAGGTGCACCTACTAAAAAGTACCCTTTAAAATTAAAATTAAACTTAAAACAAGCAATTTTTCTAAATTTTTTAGAAAAAAATGAAAAACAACTTGGGAATTAGAGCTGTTATCGACAGTTAGCTATCATTCAAAAAAAGCGATTAAAAAACACTTAATTTGTTTTTTCGAGTGACAAGATAGTATCTTTTGAGACGATTTTTATGACATACATTTTATGTCGCACCGATTGAATATCATAAAGCTAGCAGAATTAAAACATAAAAGAAGACCTACTCGCAATGAGAGGTCTTCTGTTTTTTTAGAAAAGTGACAATTGATTCTCATCAGGCAACCCTTCAAGGCAACCCATATCTGTCATATAATCAATGATTGATTGTGATACTTTACTACGTTGTTTCACATCTTCTTTCGATAGGAAAATACCGTCTGCACGAGCCGCTTCTAATTGTTTAGCGACGTTAGTTCCTAAACCAGGAATAGAATCAAACGGAGGTATTAATGAATCGCCTTCAATAATAAATTCAGCTGCTTTCGATTTATATAAATCAACTTTTTGGAATTTATAACCACGAGCAACCATTTCATTTGCTAATTCTAGAACAGTTAAAAGGTTTTTCTCTTTCGTTGAAGCTTCCATCCCTTTATCCGTGATGTTTTTCATGCTGGCTACTATTGCGTGTTTACCGTTAACCATTGAAATTAAATCAAAATCATCCGCACGAACTGTAAAGTAGGTTGCATAATAGAATAACGGGTGATGGACTTTAAAGTAAGCAATTCTTACCGCATTTAAGACATAAGCGGCTGCATGGGCTTTCGGGAACATGTATTTGATTTTTTTACATGAATCAATGTACCAATCAGGTACATTTTCAGCGCGCATAGCGGCTTCCCAATCTTCAGGAATTCCTTTTCCTTTACGAACGGATTCCATGATTTTGAAAGCTAATGATTCTTCGACGCCCATATAAATTAAACCAACCATGATATCATCACGACAACCAATTACTTCTGAAAGAACGGATTGACCTGATTTAATTAATTCTTCGGCGTTACCTAACCAAACATCTGTCCCGTGTGATAGTCCTGAAATTTGGAGCAATTCACTAAAAGTACTTGGGTTGGTTTGTTCTAACATTTGTCGAACAAAACGCGTTCCGAATTCAGGGACTCCTAAAGTTCCTGTTTTTGAATTAATATCTTCTGGTGTAACACCTAATGACGTTGTACCTGAAAACAATGCGAATACTTCCGGATCATCCGTTGGGATTTGTTCCGGTGTAATACCACTTAAATCTTGTAACATACGAATCATTGTCGGATCATCGTGACCCAGTATATCTAACTTCAAGACGTTATCATGAATTGAGTGGAAATCAAAATGCGTTGTTTTCCAATCTGAGTTGACGTCATCGGCTGGGAATTGGATTGGTGAAAAATCATACACATCCATGTAATCAGGAATAACAATAATCCCCCCTGGATGTTGCCCGGTTGTCCGCTTCACTCCTGTACAGCCACTTACTAGGCGATCTGTTTCAGCACCCCGAATATGAAGGTCATTGTCGCGCTCGTAAGCTTTTACAAAACCATAAGCTGTTTTTTCGGCCACTGTTCCGATCGTACCTGCACGGTAAACGTACTCTTCACCAAACAATACTTTCGTATAGTTATGAGCTTGTGCTTGATAGTCTCCCGAGAAGTTTAAATCGATATCGGGTACTTTATCCCCTTTAAAGCCTAAGAAAGTTTCGAAAGGAATATCGTGTCCGTCTTTATCGTAGTTAGTGCCACACTCTGTACATGGTTTATCTGGTAAATCAAAACCAGAACCCACTGAGCCGTCATGGAAAAACTCAGAATGCTGACATTTTGGACAGACATAATGTGGCGGTAAGGGATTAACCTCTGTGATTCCCGTCATCGTTGCAACGAAAGAAGAACCGACAGATCCACGAGAACCTACGATATAACCGTCATCATTTGATTTCTTAACGAGCTTTTGCGAGATTAAGTAAATAACACCGAATCCATGCCCGATAATACTCTTTAATTCTTTTTCTAAACGATCGATGATAATTTGCGGTAATTCTTCACCGTATTTAGCGCGTGCATTGTTGTAACTCATTTCTGTGACTTCTTCATCCGCCCCTTCAATTTTAGGCGTGTATAATTCATCCTTCACTGGAACGATAGGTTCACATTGATCCGCAATCGCGTTGGTGTTAGTTACAACTAATTCAAATGCTTTGTCTTCACCTAAAAAGGCAAATTCTTCCAACATTTCGTCTGTTGTACGGAAATGAACGTCAGGCATCGGGTAACGATTCAGAGGGTTGGCTCCCCCTTGAGAATTAATTAAAATTTTACGGTAAATTTTATCTTTTGGATCAAGGTAATGCACGTTACCTGTTGCGACAACTGTTTTACCTAATTTTTCACCTAAAGCAATTACATTTTTGATGATGTCTTGTAGTGCTTCGCGGTCACGTACCATTTCGTTTTCAATAAGCGTTTGATAAACAGTGGGTGGCATAACTTCAATATAATCATAGTAGGCTGCCGCATTTTCGGCTTCTACTGCCCCTTTTTGCATCATCGCCATAAAGACTTCACCACGATCACAACCCGACCCCACAATTAAACCTTCACGTAATTTGTTTAATAAGGTTCTTGGTACACGTGGTATACGATGGAAGTAACTGAGGTTTGCCTCAGAAATCAATTTGAACATGTTTTTTAAACCGACATAGTTAGTTGCTAAAACTGTCGCGTGTGAGGGACGTGCACGTTTATAAGCATCGCCTTCACCCACGTGTTCATTCAATTGATCGTGGAACAAAATAGTGTGCTCTTCTTCTGCATCCTTAATCAATTTCCATGCTAAGTATGCTGTAGCTTCCGAGTCAAAGATAGCCCGGTGATGTTGTTCAAGAATAATGTTAAATCGTTTGGTTAATGTATTAAGACGATGGTTTTTGAAGTGTGGGTATAAGAAACGTGCGAGTTCTAATGTATCTAGCACAGGGTTTTCGGCAACCCCCATATTATGGCGTTTATATGCCGTATTTAAGAAGCCCATATCAAAACTTGCGTTATGAGCAACAAGGATATCATCTCCTGCCCATTCTTTAAAACGCTTAAACACTTCTTCTTCTGTTGGTGTGTTAGCAACCATATCATCTGTAATACCTGTTAAGTTAATTGTTGTGGCACTTAAAGGATGACCTGGATTGATAAAGGCTTCAAATTCATCAACCTTTTCACCGTTAACCATTCTTACCGCACCTAACTCAATTACCTTATCGTAAACCGCAGATAGCCCTGTTGTTTCCACATCAAAAACGACATATGAAGCATCACGTAAATTACGATGTGACTCATTGTATACAATCGGTACGCCTTCATCGATTAAATTGATTTCTACACCGTATAAAATTTTAATGCCGTGTTTTTTTCCAGCAGCATGTGCATCAGGGAAGGACTGTGCCACAGAGTGATCGGTAATCGCAACTGCTTTATGCCCCCACTTCGCTGCTTGAGCAACTAAATCACCCGTTGGTGTTACAGCATCCATTGCACTCATCGGTGTATGTAAGTGTAACTCTACGCGTTTTTCAGCTGCTTTATCTTCACGACCTTTAACTGAAATTTCATTAATATCTTGCGCCATCAAGATTAACTCTCGAGAGAAGTTATCATTTTGGACAGAACCACGAACTTTCACCCACAAGCCTTTTTTAATACCTGCGAAGATTGAGCTATCATCTTTATCACGAGAGAACATCTTAACAATAATCGAGCTACGGTAATCAGTGATTTTAAACTGAACCAATGAACGACCGCTTCTCAGTTCACGTACCTCGGCATCAAAGATATAACCTTGCACTGTAACACGACGTTCTTCATCCACGATTGCATCTAATGTCATCATTTCTTCATTCGCTTTAATTGGTAAGCCCAATACTAATGGGCCACTAGGTACTGGATTATCTTTCGATTGGTTCTCCACACGTTTTTGCATTTCGTTTAAAGTTGCTAAGGCTTTAGCTTTATCTTCTTGTGCTTTATCTTCTGTAAATTTCTTAAATTCTTCTGATTCGCGATTAACAGACTGAACATCAATGATAAAAGTATAGCCCGTAATTCCCGCCTGTTCTAACAAAGGTAGAATTTGGTTCGTACACTTTTTACTCATTACCATTTTTTCTGTTTCGTTATCCGCTGACAACGTAATTTTCCGTTGAGAAACGGACGGTACTTGATCAGCAATACGTTGACCAATCATCGGTGAACCTTCACGGACTTTATTTGCAAAAAATGGCCAGTATTCTTGTAATAGTTCGCTTGTTAGTTCGCCACCTAATGATATGAATTTCAATTCTGATGAATGAATGTGATCAAAACTATTGCCAAGCGCCTCAGTTAAAACGCGATATGTTGTTCCTGTTAAATACGTTGGAATTTGAATCACAAACTGCCAGCGTTGGCTTTGCTGATGCACGACAACCTTTTCTAATGATGCTGTTTGTAATTCATTTACAATAACTTCATTGTCGGAGAGGCCGATTTGTTCAATCAGAATGTTTAATTTATTTGTTTCGTTTGGGTTCCCCATCTGTTCATCTCCACCTGTTCCTATTTGATCTGTTCAACCTGTTAAGTATAGCAAATTTCGAGCATAAGGGACAGTCGCTACTATCTATAATCTAACTGTAATTTCGTAATAGCTTATTAATTTGTTAGCTAAAAGCACTTTATTTGGTTACAAAAGAAACGCTCTCGTTCT
>NZ_JAFYUW010000073.1:0-28310 GCF_017549435.1 Brochothrix sp. | reverse complement strand
TGTTGACAATTTTAGTAAACGTTATATAATAATAGTGTGAGGAGTTGAGGGTATGAATTTATTGGAATTAAGCCTTAATGAGCTTAAACAGGGGTACCATGAGCAAAATCAACAATTGCATTGTAATTATTGTGATTGTGTATTTCCTTTGATGCAAAAGGAATCCCCAGAATTGATGGCAGCACATCTTAAAACACTGCACGGTCCAAATCATCTACAATTAATCCAATTGGATAGTAAATACAATACGTTAACGGAAAAACAGCGCGCCTTATTAGTTGTTTTTAGCAGTGGAGCAAAAGATAAGGCGATTGCTACTGAAATGGGTGTATCACCCGCAACGATTCGTCACCAACGTTTTACATTTCGTGAGAAAGCAAAGCAAGCAAAATTGTATTTGGCAACGTATGAAATGTGTTTTGAGCAAACTGAAGTGTCGCTTTTAGCGGTGCCTGAACGAGCAATGGATGTTGATGTTGATGCGCGTTTTGCTATAACAGAGGAAGAGTATACGGCAACAGTCAAACGTTATTTTGATTTTAGCAATGACCGTTTAGAGTTGCGACGTTGGCCAAAACAACAAAAAGTTATTATCACACTTTTGCATCGTGTGATTGAAGAATTTCAGCACAACAAACACTACACAGATAAAGAAACGACAGCCCTTCTAAAAGATATTTACTTTGACTATGTGATATTGCGCCGCTATTTAATAGAATATGGCTTTTTAGATCGGACAGCAGATGGACGGACATACTGGCGTTGTTCTTAAAATTAAAGGAGGAAATTTAATGGATAATGAACGGAAAAAAGCGTTACAACGCGAATACAAAGAAATGACAACCTATTACGGTGTCATTCAAATAAAGAATAATCATAATGGTAAAATTTTTCTTGATACAGTCCCAAATACAAAGAATCGTTGGCATTTTTATAAGTTAAATCTTTGCAACAACTTTTACCGTCATACCGATTTGCAAACGGATTGGAATGAACAAGGTGAAACGGCATTCAGTTACGAAGTATTATGGGAGAAAAAGACAGATGATGTCATTGATATGAAGTTTGAGTTAAAGCAACTAAAAAAAGAATGGTTCGAAAAATTACAACCATTTGATGAAAAAGGCTATAATAAGCCGTTGCGCGATTAATGTATATAAAGACTCTAAATTAGAAGTATAACTTGACTTAAAGAGAATTGAGGGCAAGAAATGATTAGACCTTTTAAACCAAGTGATTTAGATGAGCTGATGCTGATTTGGCTTAAAACAAATTATGAAGCACATCATTATATTGCTAAAAGTTATTGGGAAAGTAATTTTGAAAACGTAAAAGAGCTGTTACCACAAGCCACTATTATGGTAGCTGAAAATAAGCAAACACATAAGATAGAAGGTTTTATTGGGACGATGGCAACTTTTATTGCGGGTATTTTCGTTGATAGCGCCAGCCAATCAAATGGAATCGGTAAGTTATTACTGGACTCAGCGAAGGCTCACAGTTCAGAATTATTGTTAGAAGTGTACCAAAAGAATACAAAGGCAATCGCTTTTTACCAACGTGAAGACTTTGTTATCACAGCAGAGAAACACGATGAAGACACAAATGAAGCGGCGTTAGTCATGAAATGGACGAAGACTAAGGACTAGCTATTCATATCAAAATAAGATAGGACATAAAGCACTGTTACGCTTATAATAGCGATAAGTAGTGTCTTTATGTTTTTTTGATGGCATCAAATAAGGCATTTGACAAAATTACCGTATTAAAAACGGTAACTTTAGCTGTATGGAAAAAAGCTATTCTATACTATTATGTAATTAAGGGAGGGGAACAAAATGAAAGCGTTATCAATGGATACAGACAGTCGGGAAAAACGCATCTTACAATATCTATTGAAAAAAGAAGTCACGACAGTGA
Source organism: Brochothrix sp. (assembly GCF_017549435.1). Classification (NCBI taxonomy): domain Bacteria; kingdom Bacillati; phylum Bacillota; class Bacilli; order Caryophanales; family Listeriaceae; genus Brochothrix; species Brochothrix sp. Next base: position 26,390 of record NZ_JAFYUW010000073.1, on the reverse strand, counting down.
AACACATTGCTGAGTTTATGAATTTGTCTGAAAAGACAGTTTCCAATTCACTAAAAGTGATTGATGATTTTCTACAAGACTATAAGCTTTCAGTCGTTCGGAAACCTAAGGTTGGCGTCTTTATTGACGGTGATTTAAAAGAAATTCGCAGCGTTATCAATGTGATGGACTATCAAACTAAAATGGTTCCCTCGACAAAAGAAGAACGCATCACTTTTATTTTTATCCAGCTAATTAAAGCAGAAGGCTATATTACAATGACTGATTTAGCAGAAGAACTTTATATCAGTCGAGGGACGATCGAAAGCGATTTAATTATCGTGGAGCGTTTGCTTAGACAAGAACGTTTTATACTAGAGCGTCGTAAAGGATATGGGATCAGGCTGACTGTCACAGAAGATGAAAAACGTCGTTTAACTTCATTGTTAATACATAACTTTTGGGGAGAAAATTGGCACCTATCAAAAGATGCAGAAAAAGCACGACAAGCATTTGAAATTATACCTGAAGAAGTTCAAAGTTTATTTTCAGAGGATAGTTTAAAGAAAATAATTAAAATTGTAAAAGCCTTTAGTGAAAGCAAACAGTTTAAGTTTACTGATTATGCTTTTCAATCGATTGTGATTCATCTAGCTATTGCAGTCGAACGAATTAAACAAGGTGAATACATCCATGATGAAGCTAAACATTTCTTGTCTAGCGATGATACCGATAGTATCGAAAAGGCACATTATTTAGCAAAAATGATTGAGGATGAATTGGCTATCATTATTCCCGAATCAGAAATATCATACATAACGATTCACTTAGCGGCAGCTTCTGATCACTTACTCACACCGAATAAACAAACGGATACAACAGACACTATCAAACGTTTACGTGGCATTATCAAACAACATTTCACGCATTCAAGTTACGATGGACAATTAATTGAAGGTTTGATGACACATATTCAATCTGCTATCAATCGGTTAACGTATGGTTTTAGTATTAAGAACCCTTATGTTGAAAGTATTAAATTCAACTTTACACACGCGTTTGAAGAAGCCGTTAGGTTTAAGGCGATTATCGAAAAAGAGTATTTTGTGATGATTGACGATGATGAAACAGCTTATATTGCGCTGCATTTTGAAGCGTTTTATGAACGGTTACCAAGTGCTAAAAAAGGCATATCAGCAGTACTTGTTTGCAGCACAGGATTAGGTTCAGCACAGTTACTAGCTGCACGGATTCGGAAGTATTTTCCAGATATTGATATTAAAGCAATTTATTCATTACAAGAGGCAATGGACAAGGATATTACATCAGATGTTGTCATCAGTACCATTTATCTGGAGTTCATGGATATGCCGACCATTGTTGTTTCACCGATGATGACACGCGAAGATATTAAAATAATGGAACAGAGTTTGGTGCAGTTAAAACATGCAACGCCTGCAGGGATTAATCCTTTTTTATCATTATTACGCGAAGAAAATTGTTATGCACAAGCTGACTTTAAAACAATGGAAGATGTGATTCAGGCGATTGGTACTGATTTAATTGCAAAGGGCTATGCGACAGAGGGTGTTATTGAGAGTGCGATTCAACGCGAAGTCCTTTCGTATACGTCGTTCAATGCATTAGCAACCCCGCATGCTGACCCACGTTTCATTCAAAAATCAAACATTGTTGTGATGACATTAGTTGAACCTCTTTTATGGGGTGACATCATGGTTGATAAAGTCTTTTTCATCGCTTTACAAAATGATCAAACATTGGACTTTGAGCGTGTGTATGAAGCCTTTTTCAATTTATTAGATAACGAACATAACCTCCAACAATTAACAGCAGCACGAACAAACGACACACTATATCAATTATTAATGAAGGGTGATACGTATGAAAGTTGAAGAAATTCTAAAAAAACAAAATGTTTTATTTGATTTACAAGGCACAAAAAAAGAAGAAGTCATCGGTGAGATCAGTCAAAAATTAGCACATGCTGGTTTTGTAGCAGATGCGGAAGTGTTTTTAGCGTCTGTACTAGAACGTGAAACACATGCCACAACTGGGATTGGCAATGCGATTGCTATTCCTCATGGTAAAAGTACCACAGTAACGGAATCCACGATTGTATTCGCGAGGACGTCACAGGATATTGAATGGGAATCATTGGATGATGAACCTGTTAACTTACTTATATTATTGGCAATCAGTGATGCGGATAAAACCGATGGTCATTTACGTTTATTATCCGAAATTGCCACAAAATTAATGGATGATGATATCGTCGCAGCATTGAAAGAAGCAACAACACCGGAAGCAGTACTCACAATATTAAGTAAAGGGGATGAATAATATGAAAAGAAAAGTAATCGCAATTACAGCATGTGCAACAGGGGTGGCTCATACATTTATGGCCGCTCAAGCGCTCAAGAAAGCAGCAAAACAAATGGATGTCCTTATTAAGGTCGAAACGCAAGGGGCATTGGGGATTGAGAATGCGCTCACGGAAAAAGATGCAGGAATTGCCGAAGTTGTTATCTTTGCAGTGGATACCAAAGTTCGTGACAAAGAACGTTTTGCTGGAAAACACATTTTAGAAGTACCTGTGAATGCACCAATTAAAGATGGTCAAAAAGTGATTCAAGATGCTTTAAATTTAGTTGATAACTAATACCACTAAAATAGGGAAATGAGGATGAAGATAATGATGAAAACAATTGGGAGTGAACTAAAAAAACACGTACTAACAGGGATTTCGTATATGATTCCATTGGTTATTGCAGGGGCAGTTATAATGGCAATATCACGCGTGGGTGGTTCTATTTATGGCATTACAGATATTTGGGATGCGAAGCATGCTGAAAGTGCTAACAACTTAATTCGTTTGTTACATAGCTTAGATGGTTTTGGGGGCATGGCATTAGGGTTAATGTTCCCTGTAATCGCAGCTTTTATTGGGTACTCAATTTCCGATAAGTTAGCAATTGCCCCAGGTTTAGTTGCTGGGATGTTAGTAAAAGATATTGGTGCTGGTTTCCTAGGTGCTTTAGCAGCCGGTTTAATTGCAGGTTATACCTGTTTATTGTTAAAGAAATATGTAAAATTACCAAAAGCAGCGGCATCCGTTGTTCCCGTCTTTATCGTACCCGTATTTGGTACATTGATTACCGTTCTTTTAATTAACTACGTTGTAGGTATCCCGTTTGCAAGTTTAAATACAGGCTTAGAAAACTGGTTAAATGGTCTTTCAGGTACAAACCAAATTTTAATGGCAGCAATTATCGGTGGTATGGTTGGGTTTGACTTAGGTGGACCTGTTAACAAAGCAGCAGTCACAACAGCAATGGCATTGTTAACAACAGGGATCTATGCACCGAACACAGCGGCACAAGTTGCGATTATTATTCCACCACTTGGTTTAGGTTTAGCGACAATTTTAGCGAAACGTAAATATAACACAGAATTGCGCGAAGCGGGTAAATCTTCATTAGTCATGGGCTTTGTGGGTATCAGTGAGGGTGCAATTCCATTTGCAGTTGAATCACCACTAAAAGTTATGCCAGTCACTGTGATCGGTTCCGCAATTGGTAGTGCATTAGCAGTTGGTTTAGGTTCGGTTAATAAAGCGCCAATCAGCGGTTTTTATGGCTGGTTCACAGTTGAAATGTGGCCAATCTACGTTCTTTCTATCGCAGTCGGTACATTTGTAGTAGCAGGATTAACGATACTCTTACGTGGAAACCCAGTGATTGTAGATGAAGAAACAGTCATTGATGATATTGATGAAGCAGAGTGGGAAGCATAAATTAACAATAGGAGGTTATTATGACGAAAGCACATATTGTCAATCATACGCATTGGGATCGTGAATGGTACTTTACTTCAGCGGATTCATTAGTACTCAGTGAACAATTGTTTACAGAGGTGATTGAAGAGTTGTTAGCACATCCTGAAGCAACCTTTGTACTGGACGGACAGATTTCGATTTTAGATGACTACATGACGTTGCATCCTGATAAGTTAGAGGCCATCCGCCAATTAGTCGCTGATAAACAATTGTTTATCGGCCCATGGTATACACAAACAGATGCCTTTTTCACGCAAGGGGAATCCATTTTACGCAATGCGATGATTGGGATTTTTGATAGTAAAAAATACGGCGATTATTTACCGATAGGCTATTTACCAGATACGTTTGGTTTCAATGCGCAAATACCGACTTTATTGAATCAAGTGGGCTTCAAATCATTGATTTTCTGGCGTGGGATTGATTTAGGTACACAAGTTACGTCACCTTATTTTAAATGGCGCGGCTTAGCAGAAAATCGAGAGGTAACGGCGATTAACATGCCCCATGGTTATGGTACGGGAATGTTGTTGGAAGCAAGCAGTGCTTTTGCTGAGGGACGTTTAGATCCTGCGATTGATTTTATTGCTGAACGGAGTCAAACGGAGGAAGTCTTAATTCCATCAGGGAATGATCAATTAAATATTATTCATGATTTTAGTGATAAAATCGCAGGGTTAAATGAAATTGGTCAACATGACTATCAAATGAGCACATATCAAGACTTCATAGCCTATGTTGAAACATTACCAGAATTGGAACAGTATCAAGGTGAATTTCGTGAGCCAAAATTGGCACGTGTGCATAAAACAATTGGTTCAAGCCGGATGAACATTAAAGTAGCAAACTATCACATGGAACAAAAATTATTGAAGCGAATTGAACCGTTATTAGTCATTGCCAAAGCATGTGGCATCAATATTTCAGAACGATTGTTAATGTTAATTTGGAAAAAAGTGTTAGAAGGTCAAGCGCACGATAGTTTAGCAGGCTGTGTATCTGATGCTGTGGCAGAAGATATTATGCACCGAATGAAAGAGGCTAACGAAATGGCCGATAGTATTGAGAATACAATTGTTAAGAAAATTGCAGATGATTTAGCTTTAACAGATAAAGAAGTTATCATCTTTAACACAGACTTGACAGTATTCAACGGCTATAAAACAATCACGGTGATTACTGAAACAAAAGACATTCAATTTGTGAATCATCGAGATGCGACTATCATTGCAGAAGAATTTGTTGCCGCACGTGATAATATCATGCAAGAAACACCTAACGGTAATATCTTTATTCAAGAACCGGGTTACTTTATTTTAAAAGTACGTATTGCTGTAGAATTACCAGCTTTAGGCTATAAAGTGATTGAATTTGCAAATGTAGAAAACGAATTGCAAGCGATTGTACCCACTGAGGCAAAGCAAATTGGGAATGAAAACTACACGCTTGTTTTCGAGAATAAGCAACTCAATTTACATTTAGCTTCTGGAAAAATTATAGAGAATGTGATTCAATTAGAGGATATTGGCAATAACGGCGACACCTATGATTTCTCACCTTTAGAAAACGAACAAGCTTTGTTATTAGGGTTTGATCATGCGAGAGTGGAAGAATCACCCACTTTCTCACGCTTGATTTTAACGGCAACCTATCAGTTACCACTTAATTTAGAACAACGTATCGATACACAAGAAACAGGCGAGGTTGCTGTGGAATTGACGATAGAACTAGCAACAGGCAGCTCAATTATTCAAAGCGCTTTACGTGTGAACAATCAAGTGGATAGTCATCGTTTACGTGTGTTGTTTCAAACAGACATTGCGAATGAACAAAGTATTGCGTCGTTGCCTTTTGGCTTTGTAACACGCGAAAATCGTGACGTGCCCGATTGGGAAAAAAATTATGTTGAACGCCCAGTGAATATCGAACCGCTAGATAAAAGTGTGTCGATGTCAGATGAAGAGAACGTCTTTACCGTTTTAACTAAAGGGATCAAAGAATATGAAGTGTCACGCCATCAAATTTGTGTGACGTTATTAGCGACAACCGGCCAATTAGGTAAACCCGATTTATTATATCGTCCAGGTCGTGCATCTGGTGATACAACAAAACGAGGTCATGTCTTTATTCCAACCGAAGAGTCACAATTACGTGGAGAGCATTGTTTTGAATTTGGTTTTTATGTGGCAGAAGCGGCGTTTGATGAACAAAACACTGCAGAATTAGCAGCAGCATATGAACAAGAAAATATTGATTATCAACATCAAACACTTAATTTTTTCTTGCATCGTATCGATAATAAAATTCAAAAATCAGAACGTTTACTGAATTTGGCACAACGGTTAGAAATCATCAGATTCCCAGATAATACGTTAGTAACAGCCTGTCATCCCTCATATTATGATGCGGATAGTTGGATTGTGCGTGTGCAAAACCCCACAAAGACAACCTTCCCGTTAGATACAAGCACGCTAGATTTGAGTAAAGTAATAGTCGTTAACGCCATAGAAACAAGACAAGAACAAAATTTTGAAGTTCCTGCATATGATAGTTTAACGTTAAAAATAAAATTTTAGTTTGTTTGTTATTTTAAACTGTGCTATAGTTAAATGACTAATTAAATACGAAAACATTTCTAGGGTTCCGCGACAGTTTACTGTTGGCCTGGTCCGAGAGAAATGCGCAGCCACTATGGGTGTGACACGGAAGGACAAAAGCCTGGGAGAAACGAATTTTCGTTTTTCTTAGGTTTTTTATTTTGATAGAGGAGGCGTTAAGCCATGAGTAAAAGTACGTTATTAATTGTGCTAGCAAGTTTAGCAGAAGTGGGTTGGGTCATTGGTCTAAAACATTCTACCAACGTATTAGAGTGGGGATTGACCGTTGTTTGTATTGCCGTTTCATTCGGACTCTTAATTAAAGTCAGCGAGACCAATGCTGTCAGTACATCATATGCATTGTTTGTTGGATTAGGAACATTAGGGACCGTTTTATCGAGTGTCTTTTTTTTCGGAGAACCAATGACAGTATTAAAAGCAGGACTATTAGTGATATTAATGACAGGTGTTGTGGGATTGAAATTAACATCAACAGAAAAATAGGAAGGATGTGTTACTGAAATGGCTTGGATAATATTAATTATTGGTGGATGTTTTGAAGTAGTCGGTGTGGCAAGTATTAACCGTTGGGTTAATAAAAAGAATATTAAGCACATGGTAGAATTAGTTGTTGCTTTTGCCTTAAGTTTTGCGTTGTTATCGTATGCGATGAACACGATCCCAATGGGAACAGCTTATGCAGTATGGACAAGTATTGGTACAGCTGGTTCGGCAATCGTCGGCATGTTCTTTTTTGGCGATGCTAAAAGTGTAAGACGTATTCTGTTTATCACACTTATTATTGCCGCAACAGTAGGTCTAAAATTGATTTCTTAGCAGATGATATTGTTATCACTTTCGTGTAAAATAGAAAATGAGACATAAATCTGACAGTAAGGCTGTGACAAAATGAGTGGATACAATTATCGTCGTGCGTCTGGCGCAAAACGTGGGCGTACAACAGCAAAAACAAAAGCTTATGCAAAACCAACAAAGCTCCCTGCTAATTTTGTAGTGGTTGATTTTGAAACAACAGGATTAAGTGCGGATCGTAATCAAATTATTCAAATTGGAGCTGTAAAATATGCGAACGGCGAGCAAGTGTCGACCTATAGTAGCTATATTAATCCATTTGAAGCATTATCCGATACGATTGTACGTATCACAGGTATAACGGATGATATTTTAGCAGAAGCACCTGCAGTCGAAGATGTTTGGCCTGAATTTTTAAGTTATATTAACGGTGAAGTACTTGTGGCACACAATGCGTCGTTTGATATGAAATTTTTACTGGCGACATCGCAAGATTTACGGTTGGAATCAATTGTTTATGAAGTAATTGATACAGTGCCATTAGCACGGAAATTTTTTGATACACCGAATCATAAATTAGAAACGTTGAAGGATTACTTAGGTCTTGAACATCAATCACATGACGCATTAGAGGATTGTATTGTAACAGGTAAAGTCTACATGAACTGTTGGCATAAAACACCTGAAAAACAGCGAATCGGGACTGTAGGTACTAACATTAAACCAGTAGTACCACCGCAAAGTGATACGTTTGAAACAGATGAATTACGTTTATATCAAAGTATTAATGTGTTTCTACAGGGACAACGGATGGCCAGCTTTTTTGCGATGAAACATGTGAGTAAAACGCTCAGTTTGGATGGTTATTATCCATTTGCGCGCATTACTTATAATTCGAAATCGCGTTTTATTAGTTTGCGGGGGAATATTGACGCTTTTCAAGTAATGTACCCTTCAGCACCCACAATGGTTGCACCAGCTTCTGATTGGGGTGACTTCCGCGTTACCTTGGCAGATATGGCAGATGTTTTGACGTATCGGGATTATATTCTGGATCAATACTTCCAAACAGTAGCGCGCTTGCAAGCTGATATTCGCGCTGAGAAAATTGTTGAAGCGGATTGGCGTAAATTCCAAGCACAAAAACGCTTGGTTGATATGGCCTGTGGTAATTAAACAGAAACAGTTACAACAAGTGAACATCTCTTGTGTGTAACTGTTTTTTGTTTTGTTTATGTTTAAGGTAAAGTGGTTTTTGACAGCGGTTACATTAGTTGTTATGATGGTGTTGTACTAAGGGTAACAGATAAGTAAAGTCTTTTATGATAAAGTTAAAGGAGAGATGTTGATGAAACGACCAATTATTATTGATACGGACCCAGGGATTGATGATGCAATCGCGATTGCCATTGCAACAGCATCTGACGCCTTAGATGTTAAGCTCATTACAACAGTTGCAGGCAATGTTAGTTTGAGTAAAGTGACAAATAATGCCTTGAAATTATTGGCGCTTTTTAAAAAGGAAATACCGGTAGCAAAAGGTGCAAAACAGCCACTTTTACGAGCGCCTGTTGATGCGAGCGAAGTGCATGGTGAAACAGGGATGGACGGTTATGACTTTCCAAAACAAGCCGATCATTTATTAATGAAAGAGGATGCCGTCACAGCAATGTATCAGCTATTGAGTAAAGCGGAGGAGCCCTTGACCATTGTTGCGATTGGACCTTTAACTAATATCGCCTTATTATTACGTACACATCCAGAAGTATCGAGTAAAATAGCTGAAATCGTGTTGATGGGCGGTGCCCTTGGCCGAGGAAATAAAGGTATTTTAGCTGAATTTAACATTGTCGTCGACCCAGAAGCCGCACGTATTGTGTTCGAAAGTGGTCTGCCAATTGTAATGGCGCCGTTAGATGTTGGGCTAAAAGCACTTGTTTATGCTAGTGATAGCGAAGAAATTAGACAAATGAATGCGACAGGTGAAATGATTTACCATATTTTACAGCGTTATCGTAATGTACAAGCAGTGAACGGTTCGGCGATGTATGATGCGTGTGCCATCGCTTATTTACTCGTACCGGAAATATACCAAACGGTTGATGCCTATGTTGCGATTGAAACGCAAGGTGAGTATACTGCCGGTGCAACGGTTGTTGATCTAGCAGGGAGTATGGGGAAAACCCCGAATGCTAAAGTTTGTGTTGATATCGATAGTACCTTGTTTAAAAAGTGGTTGATGGAAAGTTTACGTAAATGTTAACATTACATTAGTTTAGAACAAGAAAATATTGAAATAACACAAACAATTTGTACTGGACATGCCGAACCAACATTAGTACAACGTGCATCACAACAATACGGTAAGTTTTTTTAGCGAGCTGTACTTTGTACACAACAGCTAAACCCTGTGCGATTTATTGGAGTAATGTAGGTACGATTGTATACTCAATGACTGAAAAAAGATTGTTAGAGTTAACAGGTGATGCGGAACAAAATCCGACATTTGATTTACCCTGTCGTGAGGTTTTAGCGAGAGGGCAAAAAGATATCGTTGTTCTAGGACCTTTTACAGAAATTGAAGATGAAGTCGCCGCAGTGCATCAAGGGTATTGGGATTAATTTGAAGAATAATGAAAGCAACCGCTCTTTTAGAGGAGAGCGGTTGTTTTGCTTATATATCTTTATATGAGAACAAATTATGTGTCTTATTATTTGTTAAAAGCGCATTCAATTCCAGTGAAAAATCATCGCGCTATCCACTAATTTGATCGGAATAAAAAGCTTTTTTAGATTGAAATTGGTTAAGATATTTTAAGCGATATAGTTGATCTAGTCATATCATATTTATAATGTAATTCTTTTAAACGAGGGTAACTTGAGTTGAAGCATGCTATTCGGGTAGCTTTCTGTTGTTCTTTTTCAATTAACAGTTGTTCTTGGCGTTCTTTTTCCTGTCACTCGAACGTTTCCCTATGGATACGTTGTTGCAATGCTAGTTTTTGATTGGAATGCTAGTGATTAATTGTGGTCAATCAGTTTCAACAATTTTGAAATTGCTTTAATTGAGGGCTGCTAAATAAAATACAAAGAAGCAACTCCCGGCGTATTAACGGAGTTGCTTCTTTTTTTACTATTTAATGGCTTCTTTTGCTAATAAGAGTGTACCTGTAATCCCGGCGTTGTCACCTAAGTCACAATAAACGAGATAATCTTCTAACGCGGGTGTTGCATAATAACCATTCATCAATTCAGCAAAATACTGACGCATCTTAGGGTATAACTGTTCTTGTTTGCTGACACCTCCACCAAAAATAATGATTTCCGGTGAGAGTGTTAAGGTATAGTTGACTGCTGCTTGAGCAAGATAAAAGGCTTCGATATCCCATGCTTGATGATCATTTGGTAGTTCAAATGCTTTTTGTTGGAAACGTCCTTCAATGGCAGGGCCTGCTGCGAGGCCTTCTAAACAATCGCCATGATACGGACATACCCCATCAAAATGATCGTCGGGATGACGTTTAACAACTAAATGGCCCATTTCAGGGTGGCTAAAGCCTTCAATCACTTTGTTGTTAATCACAACACCGCCACCAATACCGGTTCCCACTGTTAAATAAATACAACTCTCTTTTCCTTTGGCAGCACCGTGTTTTAGCTCGCCATAGGCAGCAGCATTAACATCGGTTGTAAAGGCGATAGGAAGGTTATAACGTTCTTTTAGAGCACCTAACAAATTAAAGTTTTTCCAGGCTGTTTTGGGTGTTGATGTGATATAACCGTAAGTTGGTGATTTTTTATTCACATCAATCGGGCCAAATGATCCGATGGCAAGTGCATCTAACGTGTAGTTATCAAAAAAAGTATACACAGCATTAAGTGTTTCTTCAGGTGTTGTCGTGGGTAGTGAAATACGTTCGACAATGTTTAACTCTAAATCTGAGACGGCACAGACAAATTTAGTGCCGCCAGCTTCAATTGCTCCAAGTAACATAACATTCTCTCCTTTAGTCGTTCACCGACGCTGATTTTGTCCAAAGCAAGCTGTTGATTTCAGCTGGTTCAAGTATAGCAGATAATGGTTTTTCGTGCGGTGTTTCAATCAAGGTACAACGTGTCGGTGTGTAACCTGAAATTTTAATTTCAAGTGGAGCGGCTGCTGTATTTGAGAGGTTGAAACCACGTGTCACGATTTCTGTTTGATGTTCTTTACGTTTTAAAGCAGTCAATGCGTAGGCAGAACTATCAATCGTTAAGTATGCAGCTTTAGGCGCCCAACGACCATTGTGTGCAGATGTTTGAGCAACTGTAAATGGAATTTGGAAGTTTTGACCGTCATGGAACGTACGATTTTGGTCATCGGCACCATGGAACGCCAAGGCAAAAGCAACGGTTTGTTCACCCATACATTGTGCTTCAGGTGTTGGGAAGTAACCCCAGTCACCCAGCTCACCGACTGAACGATGTAAGGTTAAAGCGATTGTTGTGTTGTCCGCTAGAATTTCATATTCATTTAAGCCATAGTTTGAAACAGTCATGCCATGTGTGGCATCTTGTACGTTAACAAATGAATGTTGATGTTGTGGATTCGTTGGGTTTTCCCACGAAGCACTCACGCCGTTTGGACGTTCAACAACTTCAAAAATACTCTCAGCGTAGTGTTTATCTGTTGTAATATTTGTTGGGAACAACACGCGCAAACGATGATCTTTCATTTGGTTATCAAAGTGTGTAGAGAACTTCAATTGACGACTGCCTTGTTCAAGACGAATTTTCGTTGTTAATGTAAACGGTGCTAGTTCTTTGCTACGTTGTGCTTTACGTTGACGCATTTCAACAACAGCTTTCATTTCCTCTGCCAATGTTTCGTCAGCTGAAACGGGAATCATCAATGTTTGTGTTAACGTAATTTCACCGATTTTTGTTGTGTTGATAGCGACTGTCGTTGTAGCAGGGAAGTCATGTGCATAAATCGCTTGGTCGCCTTCAGGCTGTTTAAAGATATATTCATTGGCAATATCACCGACATTTTCGTAAGTTAATACGTTTGGATAGGTAATGCCTGTTGTCTTATCAGTTACAGTTAATTGACCATTGCTTTCAACTTTAACGTGAAGGAATTCATTTTCTAAGCGATCGTCAGCTTCTGATACAATCGTTGGTAAAGCAGAAGCTGTATTTTGACCCACTGTTAGCGCTAAACTTTCCCAAGAAACAGCAGGCATATCCGTGACAACAAGTCGAACTTTGACATAAATTGCCATGAAAGGTACGCGGAAAGCGTCTTTTGGCAAGTCGTAGTTGAAGCGAACCTCATGTGATAAAATTTCAGCTGTAACAGGCTGTCCTTTTGCATCTATCACTGTCAATTCAGGCAAGGTCTCATTCTTTAATTGCGCATAAAGTTCTTCTGGCACACCTTGAGAAAAAGGTAGGCGTTTCCATTCGATTTCAGTTTCAATGGTTCCTGTTTTAGCACTACCTGCTGTGTTAAAGACCACAAAGGGCTTGCTATCAGTTGGGAAGAGGCTGGTATCGATGGATGCTGTTAAACTTTCAACCGCTTCGCTTGCCAAGAATTTTCCAACTTCTAACGCTTTATCGTAACGTGTGATCATTTCTCGGTGGACTTCATCCACACTACAGCCACAAATACTATCATGTGGGTGGTTTTGCATTAATAATTTCCAAGCATAACGCAATTGATCGTGTGGGTATTCACCAGTCACATCAAACGCCATCGTTGCTAATGGTTCTGTGATATTTTCTAGTTGACGTTGAACATCCGTATTTTTTTGCTTGAGGTAAATACGAGCAGAGGCAGTGTTTGCCAGTGTGTACCAACCATCTGTTTCTTGGCTTGTTAACTCACCTGAAACGGTGCTTAAATCAGCGGGCACATCGTTCATCACAGCTTCTAAGTATTCGTCAAAGCTGCTGTGGATGAATTCATAATCATCGTATAAATCATTGGCAACCTTGATGGCATCCGTTACATCCATTTGTACCGGTTGGTGATCGACACCATTCATCATTAAGATATGATCGGTTGAAGTGAATTGTTCCGCATCAGCTAATTTTTCTTTCCAGAAAGCTTGAGCTGCTTCTTTTTCCACGGGGATTTCATTACCATTGCTGTACCAGTTAGCAAAGAGGAGACTGAAAATTTTCGATTTATCAGCACCTTCCCACCACATTTCAGAGAATTGTGACGTATATTTCTCATCGTTAATGACTACGTTGTTAAAGCCAGTGGGTTTAACACCACGTCCGAAAGCAGCAGCTTCAATGCCGCCTTCTTTCATCATTTGAGGCGCTTGTCCCATGTTACCAAACGTATCAGGGAAGTAACCGAGCATCACAGGATCGCCCCATTTACGACTTTCTTCTAGGCCAACCAGCATGTTGCGGGTATTAGATTCGCTACTGATTAAGAAATCATCTTGTAAGATATAAAACGGACCGATTTTTAACTTACCTGCTGTAATCGCTGCTTGGACTTCTTCACGTTTTTCAGGGCGGACTTCTAAATAATCGTCAATCGCAATCGTTTGACCATCCAAATGAAAACTGTGGAAATCAGGGTTTGTCTTAAAGAGGTGGAGTAAGTCATCCATCAAAGCGACTAAACGCATATGATGTTGTTCGTAGGCCATGTACCACTCGCGATCCCAGTGGCTGTGCGAAATAATATAAACTTTTTTAGTTGTCATTGTTCGTCTCCTTTTTCAGTGCGCTTAGGCAGTGATTTTAATATCGTAATAATCCATTAATAATTCACAGAACATCATGTTTGCCCATGAGAACCATTCACGAGTGTAGTTGTTTGCATCGTTGACGTCGAAACCTTCATGCATTAGGTTTGTGCCACCATCGTTATCAACTAACATATCTAAAATACGTTTTTTATCTGCTTTATCAGAGGTAGTTAAGCCTTCAATTGCAAGTGCAATCGGCCAAATATAGTTTTCAGGCGTATGAGAACTACCGATACCTTTGGCATTTTTACCTTCGTAATAGTAAGGGTTTTCACTGCTTAATAATGTTTTACGTGTTGCCAAGTAAATGGGATCATCTTGTGCACAATAACCTAAGTAAGGCGCTGCCATCAGGCTTGGTACATTTGAATCGTCATGAATGGAATGGTTACCTAATCCATCAACTTCAAAAGCAAAGACTGTTTCACCCGCTGCATTTGCAACTTGAGCATATTCTTTAATCCCCGCATCGATTTCATTTTTAAGTTTTGTCACACGGGCAACAACGTCGGGTTGCGGCAATAAATCAGTGTAAATTTCTTCTAAGTAACTCAATACAACCACGGCAAACATATTTGAAGGCACTAAGTAACCGTATTTACACACATCATCACTTGGACGGAAGCCAGACCATGTCATGCCTGTTGGTCCAACGGGAGTGCCGCGACCGTCATGTGTTAATGTATCTTCAACACGCGTTGTGTCACGTTCGAACGTGTAAGGCGATTGATCATGATTTTGTTCAGTTTCCCACACCTTCAAAATTTCAGTGATACCGCTTTCAAATGAAGCGTCAAATTGATCACGACGGCCTGTTTCTTTATAGAGAAGGTAAGCGAGCTGAATCGGGTAACATAATGAATCAATTTCATATTTACGTTCCCAAATCCAGGGGTTCATTTCGGTGTGATCCGTTTGATGTCCTGCGTTGTTAGCTTCTTCATTAAAGGCATTCGCATAAGGATCAAGGTTAATGTAACGGAATTGACGTTTTACTAAGCCTGCAATCATTGCTTGCAAATCGTCATCTTCTTTAGCGATTGCTAAGTAAGGGCGAACTTGAGCTGTTGAGTCACGTAGCCACATGGCAGGAATATCACCTGTTAAAAGAAACGTCGAACCATCGTCAAAGCGTTTAACTGTTGTAAGTAATGTGTTGGCAAAACATTTATTGAAAATCTCCGCCCAACGTGGGTTTTCTGCTTCTGCGCGTTTTGTCATATCATCCATAAATTGTTGTACTGATGTGGGTACTGTTGTGTAAGTCATTAAAAAACACTCCTTTTATTTGATATATCATTCTTTACATTTTTAATTATATGGTATATCATTTAATTTGTCTAGCGCTTTCATTGTTAATTTTTAATAAACTTAATTGGCGATTCTGGCAGTGTCTTTTGAGGGAAAGTGTTAATAATATACCAATGGTATGATAAAATGAAATAATAGTATATCAAATGCGATTGGGTGAGAGGAGAAACAAGTAATGAAGCAACCATTGTATCAACAAATATTAAATGATTTAAAAGCAGACATTACAGCGGGAACTTATTTGCCAGAAGATAAATTACCGACTGAATTGGAGCTTTCCGAGCGTTATGGGGTAAGTCGTATCACATCAAAGCGCGCATTGGTCGAATTAGAAAATGAGGGGATGATTTATCGTTTGCGTGGCAAAGGAAGTTTTGTTTGTGCCAAAGATGGCTTAACAGAAGAAAAAACCGTCGCAAAAACGGATATTCTCTTTATTATGCCTTTTCCACACAATGCAGGTTTAGGAGATTATACGCAAGGGATGTTGCGCTGTTTAGAAGAAACGTCTTATCGTTTACAAGTACAGCCACACCAGTATCTTTCTTCTACTGATGTTGCAGAGATTGTGGCGCAATATGCCGGCATCATTTATTATCCAACGAATAACAGTTCGGATTTGGAGTTGCTTTACGGCTTACATCTCAATGCATTACCAACCGTTTTATTAGATAAAGAATTTGAGAGTTTACCATTTAGCGCAGTCGTTGCGGACAATCAACAAGGTGGTTTTGAAGCGACACAACATTTAATTGCACAAGGGCATCAGCAAGTCGCATTTGTAAGCACTGAACATCTGGGTGAAGTGTCATCTGTACGCGAGCGTTACTTCGGTTACATGAAGGCGTTACATGCAGCGGGGGCCACACAGCCCATCCACCTCAAAAAAACGGGAACGGAAGAAGTGAGTGTTTACTTAGAACAGGTGACGCGTCAATTGCTTGATCAAGGCATCACAGGGGTCATTGCGGAAAATGATATTATCGCTATTCAATTAATCAATACAATGAAACAAATGGGTTACCAGGTACCAGCTGATTTTGCAGTCGTTGGTTTTGATAACATTCAAGCAGCGAGCCTATTGGAACCTAGTTTAACAACGATTTCACAAAAATTTGAAGAGATGGGTACGATTGCCAGTCAAACACTGTTGGCAGAAATTAGTCAGCCAACTCAAGTGAAGGAGAAGCACATCGTGCCGGTCGAACTGATTGTACGAAAAAGCAGTCAGATAGAGAGCGGAGGATAAGGGATGTTACACATAGAGGATTTATTGCAAATAGATACAAGACAAGGGACGAACAATCAACACACGTTTTCACACGGGAACTGCTTACCTTATACAGGCGTCCCTTTCGGGATGAACCATTTTGTGGTACAAACAGCAGATCAACGCGGTAGCTGGTATTTTAACCCGCATGATCGCACATTCCAAGGCATTCGTTTAACGCATCAACCCAGCCCGTGGATGGGTGATTTTTCACAACTTTTATTAGCACCAACGGCAGGTCACGTCGTAAAGAGTGATTTATTCCATCATCAAAGCAGCTATCGTACAGAAGAAGCGGTATTTTCACCGTTTTATCTTAAAGTGAAACAAGAACGTTATCAAATTACAACAGAATTTAGCCCAACGACATACGGTGGTGTCTTACAAAGTCGTTACCTCAAAAATTCACAACCAGGATTATTCATCCGTTCGCAAGGGCCGAGTGAAATAGCAGTAGATGTTGCAAACAAAACAGTACGTGGTTATATTACAAATGCTTCAGGTAGTGAGGATAAAGACTTTAAAATGTACTTTACACTTCGTTTTGACCAAGCGATTGATGCGGCAACGACAGGGTATTACACAGATGATGCCTTGGTGCCGAGTACAACGTATGCTGGAACGGATCCGATTTTTGACATTCGTTTCCCAGCAGCAGAAACACTTACAACACATTTAGCAACGAGCTTTTTATCACAAGACCAAGCGGATTTAAATCTCTCACGCATTGAAAATGATTCATTTGATACGATCAAGCAAGCCGCCGCTGATAAATGGTTGAGTTATTTAAATAAAATTGAAATTGAAAATCGTAATAAAGAGCAAATCAAAACGTTTTATGCGTGTTTGTACCGTACGTGCTTATTCCCACAAAAATTTTACGAATTAGATGAAGCAAACCAACCCCAACATTACAACACACTCGCGAAAAAAGTACAGCCAGGTTATTTGTATACAAACAATGGTTTTTGGGATACTTACAAAACGGTGTATCCTTTGTATTCTTTAATTGCACATGAGGAATATGAAGAGATGTTACAAGGTTACCTACAATCCTACCGTGAAGCGGGCTTTTTACCGAAATGGTTATCGCCAGATGAACGTGGGATGATGCCAGGGACACTGATTGATGCTGTGATTGCCGATGCTGCTGTCAAAGGTCTTGCCACTGATTTAATGCCAGAATTTTTAGAAGGTATGTTAGCAGGAGCAACAACAAAAAGTGCCTCTGGAAACTACGGCCGTCGTGGTACGCTCGATTACCTGAAATACGGTTATGTGCCACTCGATTATCATGAAAGCGTGAATCACACCTTAGATTATGCCTACAGTGATTTTTGTATTAGCCAAGTCGCGCGTGTATTAGGCAAAGGGGATATACAAGCAACGTATCAAAAACAATCACGCAATTTCCTTAACATCTTTGATGCGAACACTGGTTTTATGCGAGCAAAAGACAAAGAAGGTAATTTCCGTCATGACTTTAAACATGACCGTTGGGGCTTAGATTATGCTGAGGGCTCAACATGGCAAAATGGTTTTGCGACGTACCATGACTTTGCAGCGTTAATCGCTGCTTATGGGGGCGAACGTGCCTTCTTTGATAAGTTGACCACGTTGTGTAACACGCCACCGACTTATGGTGTAGAGGGCTATGGTTTTGAAATACATGAGATGAGTGAAATGGCAGCCGTTGATTTTGGACAAGTGGCATTATCAAATCAACCAAGTTTCCATCTGCCTTATTTATTCAACTATGTGGGTAAACCAGCTTCTACGCAAGTAGTTGTGAAACAATTAATGACAGAACTCTTTAATGCGGGCTGGGATGGTTTCCCAGGTGACGAGGATAATGGCAGCATGTCAGGTTGGTATATCTTTTCGAGCTTAGGATTCTATCCGGTATGTCCAGGTTCTGGCGAATATGTGTTAGGGATTCCATTGTTTGATAAAGCAACTGTTCACTTAGCTAATGGCAAAACGCTTGTTGTTGAGGCGGCTGGCAACCAAGCACACACGAACTTTGTGAGTGAAGTCGCATTAAACGAGACACCCCATACAGCCTTAGCTATTCAACATGAAAGCTTAATGGCAGGTGGAAACCTCAAGTTTACGATGGCTTTAGCACCAGTAGATCGTGAGTATAGTAACGCAGAAAAACCATTTTCATTAACAACTAATCATTAGTTTTAAACACATGCTGGAAGCGGTATAATACGTGTTTGTGCTGTAAAAAGTACAAATGCGTGTTACCCTTTTTTAGCATGTTTTTTTAATTATGTCATCATACCTATAATTTGTAATGATATACCTATACTTTGTGACTTACTTTTCAGTGCGTAAATTATTATGATAGTTATAGAAGTAAGCGCTTCATTTATGGGGGAGGTGGAAAAATGAAAAAAAAGCTAAAAAAGTGTTATAAACATCGTGCATTAATATTTATGGCATTACCAGGTTTTATATGGATGATCTTCTTCTTCTATATTCCTGTATTAGGAAACATTGTTGCCTTCAAAGATTTCCGCTATTCGCCAGACGGCTTCCTTGCCAGTTTGAAAAATAGCCCATGGATCGGATTTGATAACTTTAAGTTCTTGTTTTCTTCGTCAGATGCCTATCTAATTACAAGAAATACATTATTGTATAACATTGCGTTTATCCTGATTGGTTTGGTATGTGCGATCCTCTTTGCGGTTGTATTGAGTGAAATTCGCTCACGTAAGATGATTAAGATTTATCAAACATCAATGTTACTGCCTTACTTTTTATCATGGGTAATTATTGGTTATTTTGTATACGCTTTCTTAAGCCCAGACAAAGGACTCCTTAACTCAATGATTACATCATTCGGTGGTGAAGCAATTAACTGGTATAACGAACCGAAATATTGGCCGTTTATCTTAATTGTACTCGGTGTATGGAAATCCGTGGGTTACAGCAGTATCATCTACTTCGCAGCGATTATGGGTATTAACCCAACATACTACGAAGCAGCAATGGTTGATGGTGCAACTAAGTGGCAACAAATTCGCCACGTTACTTTACCACAACTGATTCCGTTAATTACAATCTTATCAATTCTTTCAGTGGGTAATATTTTCAAAGCGGATTTTGGACTGTTTTACCAGGTAACACGTAACTCAGGGGTGCTTTACGAAGTAACTTCTGTACTAGACACATATGTTTACAACGGTTTAGCAAACACAGGGGATATTGGAATGGCTGCTGCAGCTGGATTGTATCAATCAGTTGTTGGGTGTGTTCTATTAATCGCTGCGAATGCAGTCGTGCGTAAGCTAGATGATTCATCAGCATTATTCTAAAAAGAAGGAGAGACGAACCTATGCGTAAGAAAAAAATACAAAAAGTGGGAGTACGTTCCTTCGGAAAAAAAGCTGATATATTCTTTAATGTGTTTCTAGCGTTGTTTGCCTTATCATGCGTATTTCCCTTTCTTTTCGTAATAATCATCTCACTGACAAGTGAAAACTCTCTCGTAACGAATGGTTATTCATTATGGCCATCCGAGTGGAGTTTAGATGGTTACCGCTACTTAGCGGATCTTAAAGAGCAATTGCTCCAATCATTATTTGTGACTGTGATGGTAACAGTTGTAGGGACGTTGATTAATACAACGTTCACATCAACTTATGCCTATGCAATCTCACGTCCAGACTTTATCTTACGTAAATTCTTTACAATCGCTTGTTTAATCACAATGCTTTTCAGTGCCGGAATGGTACCAAACTACATTGTTATGACATCGATGTTGGGTTTAAAAGATACAATTTGGGCATTGATTTTACCGATGGCTATCAGCCCGTTCAATATCATTGTAATGCGTACGTTCTTTAAACGAACAGTGCCAGATGCAATTATTGAATCTGCACGTATTGATGGTGCGAGCGAGTTGCGTATTTTCGGTCAAATTGTTTTACCTTTAGCAGTGCCTGGGATTGCAACCATTAGTTTGTTTGCAGCACTAGGATTTTGGAACGATTGGTTCAATGCTTTGTTATACATTCAAAGCGACAATTTAGTTCCATTGCAATACCTTTTAATGAAGATTCAAGCTAACATTGAGTACATGACACAAAATGCGAGTATGAGTACAGCATTGAGTAGTGGTGCTCAAGCGATACCAAAAGAAGCAACACGTATGGCAATGGTAGTAATTTCAACGTTGCCGATTGCTTTAAGCTATCCATTCTTCCAAAAATACTTTGTAAGTGGCTTAACAATTGGTGGCGTGAAAGAATAAAAAAATTGGGGGTATAATGATGAAAAAGTGGAGTAAAGTCGTTGCAACATCATTAGTGACAGTTTTAGCAGTAGGAGCATTAGCAGGTTGTGGTAGTTTATCGGGGGACAAAAAAGCAAAAACAACTGATAAAGGGGATACACCAACATTGTTAATGTACCAAATTGGTGATAAACCAAAAAATTACGATCAATTAATGGAAATTGCTAACAAACGCATTGAAGATAAAATTGGTGCGAAAGTAAACATTCAGTACATTGGTTGGGGTGATTACGAGCAAAAAATGTCTGTAATTGTATCTTCTGGAGAAAATTATGATATTGCGCTTGCTAAAAACTATGTAACTAATGCTCAAAAAGGTGCATACGCTGACTTGACTAAGTTATTACCTGAAAAAGCAGAAGCTGCTTACAAAATGCTCGATGAGTCATACATCAAAGGTAACACGATTGATGGCAAAATGTACGCATTCCCTGTAAACGCAAACATCTTTTCACAACAAATGTTAACATTTAATAAAAAATTCGTTGATAAATATAACTTAGATATTAGCAAAGTAAAAACATATGCTGATGTTGAACCATTATTAGAAACGATTAAAGAAAAAGAACCTAAAGTAATGCCAATCGCAGTCGGACAAGGTTTCCGTGCTGAAGCAGGTTTTGATTTTGCTTTAGGTAATGGTTTACCGTTTGGTGTTGATCTAAATGGTGATACTAAAAAAATCATCAACCCATTTGAAGAAAAAGGGATGATGACAGCTTACCAAACGTTACATGATTTCTACAAAGCGGGTTACATTGCAAAAGATGCGTCTACAAGTAACACAGAGTATCCGTTAGATTCATCAACTTGGTTCGCTCGTCAAGAAACACAAGGACCCTTTGATTATGGTGATACAATCTTAACGCAAGCAGCTGGTCAAGAGCTTGTTTCTAAAGCTATTTCTGTACCATTGAAAACAACTCAAGCTGCTCAAATGGCAAGTTTTGTTGTTTCAAGTGGTTCTAAAAACATCGACAAATCAGTTGAATTCTTAGGTTTGTTAAATTCAGATCCAGAATTGCTTAATGGCCTTGTATTAGGTGTTGAAGGCGAAGCGTGGGAAAAAGTTGGAGATGATCGTTCTAAATTATTAGAAGGTTACCAACCAAACATGCACATGGCTGCATGGAACACTGCAAACAACAAGATTTTATATGCAGATGAAACAATTACAGACAAACAAATCGAAGCGCGTGATAAATCGATTGAAGATGCAATTGAATCGCCAATTCTTGGTTTTGTCTTTAACACAGAAACAGTTAAAAACGAAATCAGTAACTTAAACAACGTGATGAGCCAATACCTTGATGGCTTAAACACAGGAACATTAGATCCAACAGTTGCAGTACCAGAAATGAACAAAAAACTGGAAACAGCTGGCTTCTCTAAAGTTCAAAAAGAAATGCAAAAACAATACGATGCTTTTATGGCAGAAGCTAAATAAGCGTATTCGTAGCTAAATCGAATGACAGGATGCGCAAGTTTCCTGTCATTTAGTTTATTTGCTGAATAAGTATTACGAACGAATATATCTATGCTAAAATTAAGCAGCAGAGTGGATATGAGAAAAGGGGAATAACAATGATTGGTGAAATGTTAGAAAATGTCTTTATACGGTGTTATGTAATAATTAAGTTGAATTTATACTTCATATTATTGACAGTGATGGGGTTAATTGTTGTTGGAATCGGCCCGGCCTTTTTAACAATCAATCAACTTTTCACAGAACATGAATGGGATTATAAAAAAATAACTTGGAAGAATGCCTGGTTAACCTATAAACAAAACTGGAAACGTGGGAATGCTTTATTTGGAATTTATGCGGGACTTAGTTTATTTATTGGCTATAACCTTTATTTATCAGTGCAAGTTCAAGGTATCTTATTCCTCGTAATAGATTTTTTACTTGTTTTTGTACTCTTCTGTCTGTTTGTTACTTACAGTTACAGTTTAGTGCTACACAGTCGCTTTGATATGGGGCTAGCGAATTTGATTAAATTAGCGTTTATCACATTTTATTCTAATTTTTTCATGCTTGTTAAATTGATTTTTGGAATTGGAATTGTATTATTTATTACGTACAAATTCCCAGGATTAATCATGTTTGCAACGATGGCATTAATTCAAATCATCTGCATATTTACAGCAAAACAGTGGGTATCAATTATTGAGGATAAACTTGCAGCGGACGGTGAATAATATGAAACAAACAAACTTGATGAATACTTTATTACGTATCTATGCAGTGGTGATGATTATAATCATCACTCTTTTTACGTTAATTGTAGGGTATACAATTTTCCAAACATATGTAGAAGATGCCCAAAAAGATAATGAACAAACGGCGAATTTTTTAACGGATACAGTTAATAATCTTGAACAACAGACAGACTTAATTGTTGATAATTTATTAAATGATAGTAAAAGTATTGAAAATCTTTATGAGTATTTTAACCTTGGGCATGCAGAATATTTGCGAGCTACTCTTAAAAGAGAAGGGACAGAACAACGTTATTGGCCACAAATGGTGAAGCAATTGTACCAGCTTCAAACAGGTATTGGTGGTATCCAAGTCTCGTTAAATGATTTTGATGAGACTTATTATTCAAATCAATCTAAAAAAGCAGGTGAAAAAATTAAGGCGTTACCTCAGCCTAAAAATCAATTAGTTATTAGCAAACCGATTACCCAAACAGAAAGTATTAATAGTACGGGGACTTTTTCGTTGATTGCGGATGAGGCGATGATTAAAAATATTATCACCTCAATGAGCGGCGCTCGGCAACAACAGATTCTGATTTATTCACAAACTGACCAGTTAATGTATAGCTATACTGGCAATAAAGTCACGAAACCACTTGATGTACGTAAAGATTTAAAAAGTATCATTTCCTTGAAAGAGAATGTGTTAGACGATAACTATTTTATGACACAAAATGCAAGTGGTGCGAATTTAAAAGTCGTTGTTTTAACACCCAAAAATATTATCTACGAGGCAGCTTTTAAAAACTACAGTTGGATTTTAATGGGAAGTTTATTATTAGATGGTATTTTATTGATTATTTTATTCCGTACATTTGGCGCTTATAGTCGTCAAGTCGAGGATATATTAGTGACGATGAATCATGTGACTGACAGTAATCTATCGGTTCGGATAAATGAAGAGAATAAGCAACGTGAGTTGAAAGAAATTGCCGTCGGCATCAACCTGATGTTGGATGATATTAATCAGCAGGTGAAAGATATTTATTTGCTAGAAATAGAGCAAAAAGATGCGCACATGAGGGCATTGCAGTCACAGATTAACCCACATTTTTTGTATAATACGTTGGAATATATCCGCATGTACGCAGTGAGTGAAGGGGTTGATGAGTTAGCTGAAGTTGTATACTCATTTGCGAGTTTACTTCGGAATAATACGATGCAAGAAAAAACGGTGACGCTACAAAGAGAATTAGAATTTTGTGAAAAATATGTTTTCCTCTATCAAATGCGTTATCCTGATCGGATTGCTTATCACTTTACAGTGGATTCTGAAATAGATGATGTGATGGTACCGAAATATATTGTACAACCGCTTATTGAAAATTATTTTGTACATGGCATTGATTTCTCACGGATTGATAATGCAATTAGCGTGAAAGTGTATCGTAAAAACACGTCTGTCGTGATTGATGTGATTGATAACGGTAAAGGAATGTCGGACGAGCGTTTAACGGAAGTTAATCGTTTATTGGTAGAGGATGTAAGCAAGGAACGGCACCAAACATCTATTGGTTTAATGAATGTCAGCGATCGTTTGAAATTAGTTTTTGGAGACAATGCCACTATGGTGTTGTATCACAATTTGTCAGGCGGAGTGATTGTACGACTAACCTTTGAGGAGGAAATAACTGATGTATAAATTGTTGTTAGTAGACGATGAGTATATGATACTCAATGGTTTGAAAAAAATTATCAACTGGGAAAATATGGGCATTGAAATTAGCGGTACAGCTAAAAATGGACAAGAAGCACTTGATTTTATACGTGAACATCCCGTTGATATTGTGATAACTGATGTAACAATGCCAGCCATGTCAGGGATTGAATTTGTTCAACAAGCGCAAAAAGAAGGTTATCGTTTTCATTTTATTATCATGTCAGGTTATCAAGAATTCAGTTATGTTAAAGAAGGTTTGGTACTGGGTGCCGAAAATTATTTAGTAAAACCTGTCGATAAGAGCGAGCTTTTAAAGAATGTTGAAAGTATCGTAGAAAAAATAAGTATGATTGAAACAAGTAATAGTGGGCAACCGCAACAGTTTCAAACACTGATTCAAGAATGGCTGAACCTGCCGAATGTAACGGAAAACTTCGTGACAGAGATGGCGACATATGGCTACACGATTGAAAATGAACGCTATACGGCATTGATTTTTAAAGGATTGGAAAAGCACCATGGTTTCTTAATGGATTTAGTAAAGAAAAATAAACAGCCGTATTTTTTCTTCCAAGAAGATATTTTCATGATTGTTTTTCGCGGATTGAAGTATGAGTTGCGTGATTTTTTACGGCAATTACGTGAATTACTCAAGGAAGCTGATTTTAAATTAGGACTAGGGAAAACAGAAGTGCCATACACAGAAGTAGTACACAGTTATGAGCAAGCACAACAAGTATTAACGCTCTGTAGTTTTTACGAACTATCAGGTGTTCAACAACTAAAACGACTACTCGCTAGCCTTGATGAATCAGAAGTGCCACAAGAAATTTCGTTGGATAAGTTACATCATGCACTGACACTGGGGAAAATGACAACGATAGAAGCAGAGGTTCAAGCGATCTTCACGTTAATGTATGAACAAGAAATGACACCTAGTTATGTGACACACATTAGCTTCTTGATACTGGCTGATATTTATCGAAGATTCAACCAAGCAGATCAAGTGGCTTACCAAGAGGCGCTGCTAGAAATTTCTACGATAAAAACATTTCAAAAACTGCAAAAAATAATTGAGACAAGTATTAAACAAGTGGAACGTGAAATTGACGTGAAACAATTTAGTCCTAATATACAACATGTTTTACAAATTATTATGGAGCGTTACCGCACAGATTTAACATTAAAAGAGGTAGCTGAACAATTGCATTTAAATGCGATGTATTTAGGACAACTCTTTAAAAAAGAAACAAAAAAGAGTTTCTCGCAATATTTAAATCAATATCGCATCACAAAAGCAAAAGATTTATTGTTACATTCGGATTATAACATCAATGAAATTAGTGAGAAAATTGGATACACCAGCACAGGCTATTTTTATAAAAACTTTAAAAATGTATCCGGTATTTCACCAAGAGATTATCGCCAACAATTTGGTAATGAAGAGTAGTTGAAAAGACATGAGGAGTGAAATGGGAAATTAGTACATCAACAGAAGGATTAGTACATCAATATAAGGAGTGGTACTCGCTGTCGCTCCGTCCCATACTACTCTCGTAAAGCGAATGAATTCAC
>NZ_JAFYUW010000072.1:0-6035 GCF_017549435.1 Brochothrix sp. | reverse complement strand
CAAATTACTATTTTCTGTAAACACCCACGTAGGCTGACTAGTATCTGTAAACAACATGAGTTTCCCTGTTAATCGACCCGACCGATCAATAATAATCCGTGTTAACCCCTGCTTTCCTTGTGGGTTCCGAACAGTTAAGGAAGGATTATCGACAAGCGCAGTTTCACTGCCTACTAAAATTGCCTGATATTTTTCACGTTCTATTTGAACATCTTGCCATGTCTCGCTACCACTGAGATTTGTTCTGACACCTCGTTTCGCAGCAATCTTTCCATCTAAACTACTCGTATATTTTAAGGTCACATAAGGCAATTTGGTTTCATGAAAGTGATTGTAGATGAGATTGATACGATAGGCTTCATCTCTCAGTATATTTTCGATGACTTCAATCCCCGCTGCTTGTAAAAGTGCCACTCCTCGCCCCGCTACTATGGGATTAGGATCACGTTGACCGATGACGACTTGTTTGAAGCCACCCGCAATAATACGTTCAACACAAGGAGGGGTTTTTCCTGTATGGGCACACGGTTCTAAAGTAACATATAACGTTGCTTGAATAGATTCTTCAAGGCTGGTGAGTGAATCAATGGCTTCTACTTCCGCGTGTGCAGCACCATAGTGTGTATGATATCCTTTTCCTAAAACAACATTATCTTTAACAATCACTGCCCCCACTATTGGGTTGGTATATGTTTCCCCTAGTCCTTTAAGCGCTTGTTCAATTGCCAAGCGCATATATTTTTCATGTCTCACTTTCTTCACCTCCAACAAAAAAACCCCTCATATTTGAGGGGCTTTTTAAAAAATAGACAGTATTAATCTAGGTTAAACCACACATTCGTCTCTTTTGAATCAGATAAAAACCCCACTAAAAAAACTAGTGGGGTTAAAAAAGGTGTGCTTTAAATAAACGGATGTCCCTTATAGGTAGGTGCTTTTAAAAAGCCTACAGCTATCGTTGGTTAACCGTTCCTTTGATTACTTCTCCCATCCAGACTTTAACTGTCGGTTTCAGATTTTCACTGAATCAACCACAATCGAAATTATGGTTCACGGACTTCAAAAATAATATTTTTGTCACCGCCGGTCGGGAATTACACCCTGCCCCGAAGAATCATTATTCAATTGAACACAGCATATCACCTGTTTTTTTATTTGTCAATATCAGTATTTTTTATTAAACACAGCAGAACCATCAAGTCAGTAAGTTACCATCACCTATAAATACAAATTATAGCAACGAATCGAGTCCACCGGCTGTTCACTGTGTTACATCACTCCAAAAACCATGAAACTGACGGCAAATATTTTTGATAATAATTAATCACATCTATTGCAGAGTAATAGCCGAGCACTACACAACCAAAAATGAACACTCCCGTTAGCATCATAATCTTTATCTTTTTTTTACGGATACTTAGAATAAATATCGTACCTGCTAATGGAGTCAAAAAAGCACTTATACCGAGCATTATCGGTGAAACATTCCCTTTTATTTTTCTGTAGCCAGACCTGTCCGAATAAAAAGTACCTCTATAAAAATGATCGTCCATCTGGTATTTAAGAATAAGTGCACCAATAGTCATTAGTATGGCGCAACTAATAAAACATTTAGTCTTCAAAGACATTTTTGAGAACTCTTGCAATCCCCATTTAAAGACAACAATAATGATTATAGCTCCCGCAATAATAATCTTTTGGAATATCAACATCAATGCAGTAACTGACATTATAACTAAACCAGTCGTGTTTTCTCCAAATAAGAACATAAAAACACCCACAATCATTAAAACTACAGCGGTAGTAATTAACCAGTCTCTTAAAGACATTTTCTTTAACTTTATTATCAATTCTTTGATTTTATTCATTTGTACTTATCCTTTGCCTATTTAATACGTAACTGTAGTAATAATAACATAGCCAAAGACTTCATTACTTACTTAGTTATGAACATTCAACGACTCTCTGAAAATAATAAGTTCCATCGCTCATCATAGTAAAAAGCCCCTATTCTAAGAAATAGGAGCCCAAAATACTAATCTCATTCTTTCATTCTCACTGACACTATTGCTTCTCTGTTCTTAAATTATCATTAACCTTATCACAAATAAAAACAGCTCGCTTTGCGCCTTCAATTAATGATTACTACTAGTTGAAAATTCAAATACTAGTTAAGTCCAAATTTAGCACTTAATTCCTTTAGGAATTCATCTTCATTTTGCACGATCCACTTCTCTTTAAACTCGGGATCTTGCACTAATAACATCGTTATTTTTTGAGCTTTTTTATTAGCCTTCACTTCATTCACTTTTTTATTAATGACACGTAAACTACTATTTTTAGCTATATTCGACAGTTCTTTATCGGTCGTTTTATGTGTTATTTTTACTTTTTGTGCAGTTAAATCTTTTATGACTTCTTTTTCAAAATCGCCTGTTTGCCATTCAGTTAAGCCAGTAATCATTAGGTCCACTTGAGCTTTACCCTCTTTATTTTCAATCGTTTCAGCCTTAAATTTTGTTTCATCTTGCAATTTTTTATTCAGTGACTCATAAATTCTACTTAAATTAGCATCATATGTATTATCTAACTCTAGTGCAGCTGATAACTCTTTTACAAACGCTGATTTTGATTCTTTTTTGATGTCACTTGTTTTATCCTCAAAAAAATCATTAAATTTCGCGTTATCTTTCCCATATATGTAAGTATCCACATAACTTTCGGCTGCTGCTTTTGGATCAGTCTGTTTTTGACAGGCACTTAATAATAAAATCATTAATAGGCCTAACAAAATTATTTTATATTTATGCTTCATCATAGATAGTCTTAACGACGTCCTCCTTGTCTATTTTGATTATAATTTTTCTTTTCTTGGATAATTTGTTGACGTTCTGATTGCGTAAGATCGGGATTACTTAATTTTTCACCATACGCTCTATTTTGGTTCGCTTTTTCATTACCATTCACTTGATTTGACTGATTTCCTTGATTATAATTTTTCTTTTCTTGAATAATTTGTTGACGTTCTGATTGCGTAAGATCGGGATTACTTAATTTTTCACCATACGCTCTATTTTGGTTCGCTTTTTCATTACCATTCACTTGATTTGACTGATTTGACTGATTTGACTGGTTTGACTGATTTGACTGATTTGACTGGTTTGACTGGTTATAATTTTTCTTTTCTTGAATAATTTGTTGACGTTCCGCTTGCGTAAGATCTGGATTATTTAATTTTTCACCATATGCTTTGTTTTGATTTGCTTTTTCATTACTTATCACTGTATTCGCTTTTTTATCAGCTGCTTTTTGTTGTTCTTTTGCGGCAATCTCTTCTTTTTTAGCTTTAACCACTGCAATGTTTTTTACCTTTTTTTCCTTAACTTGTGTTGTTAATGTTGCTTTAGCAACTTTTTCAATTCGAGTAAACATCTCACGGATTTTTTCTTGTTTTATTGTTAGTTGCAAGTCTTTATTCATATTTGAAGCCTGAACATCAACGCCACCACCTAAAGAAATTCCAATTGCTGTAAACAAAACACTACACATTAACACTACTTTTTTAACCACTTATAATACACCCTTTCAAATGAAGTTTAAACACCATTGTATAACTACTAATAACTAAAGTAAAGCTCATTTTTAGTTTATATTAATCATTTAATTTTATCTATAAAATAACCCCCCCGATAATTACACCGTTCTTTCATTGCAGACGAATACTTAATTTTAATTGTGAAAACAAGTATTTATTAACCAGGATAAGTAATCACTAGAATCAATTTAACTTTTAAAAAAATTAATTAACGTAAAAAAAGAATAGATTTCTCTATTCTTCAAAAGACTATTTTTCCACATAAATGATTCACTTTATGTTTTTATTTTATGACTTTATTTATATTCCACACAATCCAGAAATAAGCCTTGAGCTGGTACTGTCATACCCGCATTTTTTCTCGTTTTGCTCATAAATACATCATCGATGATGTTAGCCTCTAAAGTTCCTGCACCAATTTCTAAAATTGTCCCCATCATGATTCTCACCATATTGTATAAGAAGCCTTCTCCCTCAAATTTAAACTGCAGCAAATCGCCCTCACTCGTAATTGTGATTGCTTTTATTGTACGCACCGTTGTTTTTTTTGATTTTTTAAGCGAAGAGAAACCAAGAAAATCATGGGTACCTTCCAACATACGGCAAGCACTATTCATTTTAGTAATATCTAACTTTTGCGAAATATGATGGCTGTAATAACGTTCGAATGCTGATGGAATCGGATTATTCCAAACATAGTAGCTATACTGTTTACCAGTAGCGTTATAACGCGCATGAAACCGTTCAGGTACCTCTTCAACTTTTTTGACAATTATATCCCAAGGTAAATAGTGATTAAGTTGATTTAATAATTTATCACTCGTCAATGGTGAATCTGTTTTAAAATTAGCCACTTGCCCTCTCGCATGTGTTCCCGCATCCGTTCGTCCTGATCCAATAATCTCAATTTTTTCACCTGTAATTTGTGTTAAAACCGCTTCAATTCGTCCTTGAATTGTTTTATCAGAATCACCCAATCGTTGCCAGCCTAGATAACGTTTCCCATCGTATTCAATCGTTATTTTTATATTTCGCATTATCATTTTTCTCCTCATATTCGTGCTTATTATTTATTAATTCATTGTAGCAATAATCCCTTAAATTAACAATTACAGCCAAAATCCTCGTATCATGCTAAAATTAAAAAGAATATACTCTAATTAGATGGGATGATTTGAAAATGTCCAGTAGCTACTTTGAATTTACAACACGTAAAGACTTAAGAAATTGGCTTGTTGCTAATAGCAAAACTGAAACAGAATGTTGGCTCGTCATGAGTATTTCTATACAAACGAACACATTACTCTATCTAGATATCGTGGAAGAAGCACTTTGTTTTGGTTGGATTGATGGCGTCAAAAAAAAGTTACCTGATAACCGTTTGATTCAACGTATTTCACCACGCAGTAAAAGAAGTAATTGGACTGAATTGAACAAAGCACGTGTGCGTCGTCTAGAAGCTCTTGGTTTAATGACAACTGCCGGCCGTGCTGTTTTACCTGAAATGGACCCTAATCTCTTTGAGTGGGATGCTCGCATTGTTGAGGCCCTTCAACAAGACGATGTTGTCTACCAGAATTTTAGAACGCTTCCGATTTTGTATCAAACCATCCGGATTGATACGATTCAAAGCTATAAAAAAGATATCGAACTATTTAACAAACGCTTAGAAAAATTAATTAAATATACTAAAGCTAATAAAATGTATGGCAGTTGGCATGATAATGGGCGTCTTTTGGACGATAATCAAAAACATTTTTTAGATACAACAACTAAAAAACTTAAATGATTTTTAATTTATTACATTCGAAGAACCGTCATCAACAACTTTTTTTGATAAACACTTTCTTAAAAACAAAGGAATTAAGCAATGATGCATTGCTTTTTCATAGAATAAAAATTTATTTTTTAATATCGGAGGAATTAAAATGTCAAAAACACCACAATGTCAAAGTTGCGGGATGCCAATGAATAAAGCAGATGAATTTGGTATCGAAACAGATGGCTCTGCTTCAGAAAAGTACTGTATTAAATGTTACGATAATGGTCAATGGACCAATGGTGAGGCTACATTTGATGAATTTTATGAAATAAGTTTGCGAGGGTTTCAAAATTCAGATATGAACAAAGTACAAAAGTATTTTCTTAATAAGATGTACACTAAAAAATTCCTTAAAAAACTAGATCGTTGGAAATAGCAGTATTAGCCTCTTGAAACATCTAAGAGGCTTTTTTTACGTGCACTCTCTTTCACTCTTTTTTTAAGTTAGCTACCATTACTATCAACTCTCTTTTAAAACGGGTATAATGTGCTCAAGAGGTGAGCTTAATGCTAAATGTTGCAATTTTTGCAAAGGACTCGTCAACCCTACACACTATCGAACGTCTTTTGGAAAGCTATCACACTCAACTGTTCAATCCCCACTGTTACACCTATCCT
>NZ_JAFYUW010000071.1:0-7608 GCF_017549435.1 Brochothrix sp. | reverse complement strand
TTATTAATCGGTTTATTTAATTGTTTCTATCATAACTGATGCTTTATTCGTACGTCAAGTATTTGTTTGAATTTTCAGTTATTTAATCGAAGTGTTCCATTGTGCTTTAAACTAAACTATCGATTGGTACTCACTTAATTTAAAGGCTCTATAATTTATGGTGTTGGTGAATTTTCACTGATGCCTATTTTTTCGCAAAAAGTAGCAACATTTTCAAAATCCCTGTAAAATTAAGTCACCCTAACAAATTTATAAGGGGGTGGAAAATCTCAGCTACTACTTCTAATTGAATCGCAAATTCGTCTGGAATTACAGAGAAAACATTTGTTTTTCAAAGATATGGTGTTTAAAACAATTAGTTAAGAGCGTTTTGAGTATTTGTTACTTTGGGACACTTACTTACACACCTTCACGTTGTATCTAGTAGTTGAATGGTACTCATAAGTACTTAATATAAGGAATGGTACTCGCTGTCGTTGCGTCCCATACTACTCTCGTAAAGCTTCTAACTACTGATTGGTACTCAATTGCTTACGCAATCTCCGTCCCATACTATTCTCGTAAGCTCATGAATTCACAACGATATTAGCAATCCGCTACGATATTAGCAATGACTAAAAATAAGCAGCTACCAAAAAAGGCAGCTGCAAAAATGACTTATTTTACTAAATTTTGAATAACAACACTATTTGACATAGAGCCTAAATTTTTCCAACAAAGGAATGGTACTCACTGTCTTACGACAGCTCCGTCCCATACTATCCTTGTAAGCTCATGAATTCGCAACAATGTCAGCAATTTATCATTGTTTTACAAGGTAGAATATACTTTTATTATTTTTCTAACCATTCAGTGTGGAATGTACCTTCTTTATCAGTACGTTCATATGTGTGAGCTCCAAAGTAGTCACGTTGTGCTTGAATAAGGTTAGCTGGTAATGTTTCTGTACGGTAACTATCGTAATAAGAAACAGCTGCAGAGAATGTTGGTACTGGAATACCAGCTTTAACTGCTGTTGCTACTACATCACGCAATGCTTCTTGATAGTTGTCAGCGATATCTTTAAAGTACGGATCCAAGAAAAGATTTTTCAATTCTGGTTCTTTACTGAAAGCATCAGTGATTTTTTGTAAGAAACGAGCACGGATGATACAACCTGCACGGAAAAGTTTAGCGATTTCGCCAAAGTTTAAGTCCCAGTTATTTTCATCTGAAGCCATACGCATTTGAGCAAACCCTTGTGCGTATGATGCAATTTTACTTAGGTAAAGTGCACGACGTACTGCTTCAACAACCGCTTCTTTATCACCTGTAAATGGTGTTTTAGCAGGTCCTGTTAATACTTTACTTGCTGCTACACGTTCTTCTTTCAAAGCTGAAATATAACGTGCAAATACAGATTCAGTAATTAACGGTAATGGTGTTCCTAAATCTAAAGCACTTTGGCTTGTCCATTTACCTGTTCCTTTATTTCCAGCGCGATCCAAGATAACGTCAACTAGCGGCAAACCAGTTTCAGCATCTTTTTTCTTCAAGATATCTTTTGTGATATCAATTAAATAACTATCTAATTCGCCTTGGTTCCAGTCTTCAAATACATCTGCTAATTCATCATGTGAAAGACCTACGTGATGTTTAAGTAACGCATAAGCTTCTGCAATTAATTGCATGTCGCCATACTCGATACCATTATGTACCATTTTCACGTAATGTCCCGCGCCATCAGCACCGATATAGGCAACGCAAGGTTCGCCATCTTCAGCACGTGCTGCGATTTCTTCAAAAATAGGTGCGACTAATTCATATGCTTCTTTTTGTCCACCAGGCATGATTGCAGGTCCTTTTAAAGCACCTTCTTCTCCACCAGATACACCAGTACCGATAAAGTTAAAGCCTTCTGCACTTAATTCAGCGTTGCGTCGAATTGTATCTTTATAGAATGTATTACCACCATCGATAAGAATGTCACCTTTATTTAAGAAAGGTTTAACTGCATCGATTGTTTTATCTGTAGCATCGCCAGCTTGTACCATTAAAAGAATACGACGTGGTGATTCAAGTGAGTTTACAAACTCTTCTACAGTATAAAAAGGTACTAAATTTTTATCTGAGTGATCTTTGATAACATCTTCTGTTTTTGAAGCTGAACGGTTAAAAATTGATACCGAATGACCTCTGCTTTCAATATTCAACGCAAGGTTTTTACCCATAACGCCCATTCCAATAACACCGATTTCTTGTTTGCTCATGATTTAATCGTCCTTCCATTTCATAAATTTTATGAATACGATGTTAACAACCCGATGTTAACATTGACTTACCGTATCATCATATCAAAATATTACTATTACATCAATAATACAACACCCGATATTCTTTAAAAAACTCACTATTTAAATGTTTAATACCAAGTTTGTTCTCAATTTATTGTTTAGGTTTATTTTTTTGATATTATTAGTTACAATAGGTAGAGAATAACTATCTATCGATAAAAAGGAGTTTTTAAATTGGGATCAAATAAAATGGTTAAAATTGTTGTCTATGTATTAATTTTTGTACTTGTTGCCTCGTCACTTTTAAGTAGCGCTTTATTCTTCTTTTAAAAACGATTGCTTTTCTTCTAACGCGGAAGACAAGCTTTTTTTATGTACTAAATTGTTAAGATTTGCACTACAGCCTATTTATGTCTTTTGGCGTCACACGATGTATACATCATTACTTCTTCTTCATTGTTCAATACACGCAAACCCACTTGAGATAAAGTTTGCATTTCTAGTTGATCTTCCACTATATGAATAGGTGCAATCCACTTGATATATTCACTGATTTTTTTCACTAGAAATGGACTGATAGACATCCCTCCCGTAAGAATAACTGCATCAACATTCCCTTTAAGAACTGTTGCATATGCACCAATTTCTTTTGCAATTTGATAAGTCATCGCGTCATAAATAGCAATTGCTTCCTGGTCATCCTCAACAATTCGCCACTCAACATCTGTTAAAGAATCAGTCCCCAAATACCCTAAAAAACCACCTTGTTTCAATATTAACGGTAACTCTTTAACTTCTTCTGGTGATGCGATGTATTTTTTCATCACTGCTTCCATTGGTAATGATCCTGTTCGGATAGTACTAAAAGGCCCTTCTCCATAATAACCATTGTTAACATCAATCACTTTGCCATTTTCATGGGCGCCGACAGATACCGCCGAGCCCAAATGCACAATGATGAATTTAGCTTCTTCATAGGTTGTTCCAATTTTTTTTGCAATATGGCGTCCCACAGCCTTTTGGTTAAGTGCATTAAAATAGCTGCGTCGCACAAAATCAGGGTGTCCCGATACACGTGCCACATCTTGCAATTCATCCACTGTGGGTGGATCATAAGTAATCGCAGGCACTTGATAATACTCTGCAAGGCTATGAGCTAAAATTGCACCAAAACTACCTTCCGCTTCATAAAAAGAGTGCTCTATTAGGTCGCTCACCATTGCTTCATTAATCGTATAGGCACCACTTTTAACAGGTTGAATATACCCCGTATTACTGACAATAAGATCAATGCTTTTCATTTCTATTTTAGCTTTCTTTAACTGCAGTAATAGGCGTTGCTTTGTGGCTGTTAACTGTTTTTGTAATGTTATATAATCATTTATTGGTTGAACTTTTTGCTCCCGAATGGTTTTATTAAAAACGACCTTATCCTCATCAAATATTGCAATTTTAATTGATTGTACCCCTGTATTGATAATTAAAATACGTTTTTTTCCTAACATCCCTTATACCCCCTGGGTTCACCTCATAATAACTTGCTTACTATCTATCTTATTTTACTTTTATTTTTTCATCAAGGATTGTACCCTCGTAAAAAAAGACAGGATATCAACCGTTTTTATATCGGTGACACCCTGATTATTATTTTAGCCAATATTCTTCATTTTTTCTGATTGTTGGATCAGTTCACGTGCATGCATCTCAGTTGAAGTTGTCATTTCAACACCACTCATCATCATCGCTATTTCAGCAACACGTTTATCCAACGACAGTTCAGAAACCGTCGTACGTGTACGTGATGCAGAGACAGTTTTTTCAATATGATAATGGTTGTCTGCCATTGCTGCAACCTGTGGTAAATGTGAAATACACAACACTTGTGATCCTACTGACACAGAGTATATCTTTTGACCAATCGCTTGTGCCACTCGACCGCTAACACCGGTATCAACTTCATCAAAAATGATGCTTGTAATACCTTGATGCTTAGAAAAGATGGTTTTCATTGCTAACATCATCCGTGACAATTCCCCACCTGATGCAATTTTATGCAAAGGTTTCAAAGGTTCACCAGGGTTAGTAGATGTATAGAATTGAATACGATTATTACCGCGCTCACCTAACTCTTGTGTTTCAAAATTCACTTTAAAAATTGCTTTATCCATGTAAAGTTCTTTAAATTCATCATGAATTGATACAGTTAACTCTTCAGCTGCCTGCTGGCGTATAACGGTTAAATCATTCGCTAGGAGTTGTAACTTCTCATTCACGATTTCGATTTCTTTTTGCAATTGTTCTGAGTGTGACTCACTATGTTCTAAGTGTTCAATTTCTTGGCTTATTTTTTCATGGTAAGCCATCATTTCAGCAACTGAATCACCATATTTACGTTTTAATTGGTTGATGATATCCATCCGTGTTTCTATATTATTTAATTGCTCAGGATTATATTCCAATGTTGACAGTTCTTGATTTAAATCGCTCGCAACATCGGATAAGCTGAAATAAGCAGTTTGCACTGTTTCAAACCATTCTTTGTAACGTCCATCAACTTCTTGAATTGCAGTTAAATGATTCATCACTTTTGCTACTTGATCTAACGTTGACTGCTCACCTTGTAATAAGTCATAACTTGCTTCAACATTATGATTTATTTTTTCATAATTTGCCAATAACGAACGTTCTGCTGCCAACTCTTCTTCTTCACCTAATACGAGATTAGCTGCTTCTAATTCTTTATTTTGAAAGTGTAACATATCAATTCGTTGTGCCAATTCTTGTTCGTTTTTATTAAAACGATTAAATTCTTGACGTTTATTTTTCAACTCGGCATAGAGTAATTGGTATGCTTTTAAAGGTTCAGCTATTTTTTCTGCTGCAAACTGATCTATTAAATAGATATGATGAGCATCATTCATTAAATCTTGACTCTCATGTTGGGAATGAATATCTAATAACGTCTCGCCTACATCACGCAAATTAGTTGTTGTCACTAATTTCCCATTGATTCGACAGACATTTTTACCACTTCTCATCAATGTTCGATGTAAAACGACCATCTCATCCTCGACTTCAATCCCTAATTCTTCTAGAACAGAATGGGCACGCTTATTTTTTTCAATGGTAAACAATGCTTCTAAATCGGCTTTATCTGCACCATGTCGGATTAAATCGTTCGATGCTCGACCACCAACAATAAGTCCCAATGCATCAATAATAATTGACTTTCCGGCACCTGTTTCACCAGTTAAAACTGTAAGACCCTTTTTAAAAGATAATGAAATTTCCTCGATGATTGCAAGATGACGTATCGATAATTCTTGGAGCATGGTTTCATCCCTTTCGTGTGATTTAACGTATTATAGCATTTCTAAGAACATTGTCTCATACTCATCAGCACTTTGTTCTGACAAACAAATAACCAGAATTGTATCATCACCACTAATTGTGCCTGCAATCCCTTTGAATTGTGAGTTATCAATCAATGATGCAATCGCATTCGCATTACCTGGTAATGTATGCATAATTAATGTATTATTCACTTTCACCATACGTATAAAAGAGTCTACGAGTGTACGTTTTAACTTGTCTAATGGATTAAAACGATTGTCTGCAGGCAAACTATAACGATAACCACCTCTTAATGATGGCACTTTGACTAGGTGTAATTCTTTGATATCACGCGATACAGTCGCTTGCGTTACACTATTACCTTTTTCCTCTAGTAAAGTAACTAACTCCTCTTGTGTATCAATATCGTTATTTGCAATTAAATCCCTGATAAGAACATGACGTTGTGCTTTATTCATAACTTTCACTCCTTCTTTTAGTGAGGGTGCTCCCCTCTGTAACATGCTAAATAATTATACCATTTTTATGCATCTAAAGCGATTATCAACTATACAATAATTATTATTTCTAGTTATACTACGATCATTTTATCAAAAAAAAGAGCAATAAATGCCATCTGGCAAATTGCTCTTTAAGTAACAGTTAATAATCTTTTATTTAACACACTAACATTTGGGTATTTTCTAGCTGACAGACAACATTACTATTAGCCTTTTAATGTATGATGCCCTTTAATTACAACGTCATCGATACTTTCAGGCGCATTATATTCTGCTTCAACAGTTGTATCTGCAGTCCAACGTAAATGTGCGATGAATTCAATGTTACCCTCTCCACCTGTAATAGGCGAAAAACTTAGATTACGAACTTCATATCCCAATTTACGAGCAAAATCCAGCACTTCTTCTACCACTGCTTTATGTACTTTAACATCGCGTACAATTCCTTTTTTACCTACTTGTTCACGACCCGCTTCAAACTGGGGTTTAATCAAAGCCATCACATCACCATTTGTTGCTAAAATAGTGGTTAGGTTGGGTAAAATTAAACGCAATGAAATAAATGAGACATCGATTGTTGCAAATTCTGGTTGTCCTTTTGTAAAACTAGCTAATTCTGCGTAACGGAAGTTAGTATGTTCCATGACTTCAACACGTTCATCATTGCGCAATTTCCACGCTAATTGGTTAGAACCAACATCAAGTGCATAACTCATTTTCGCACCATTCTGTAAGGCGCAATCTGTAAAACCACCTGTCGAACTACCGATATCCAGCATAATTTTATCTTGAATATCAAAATCAAATGCTTCTAAAGCTTTTTCCAGCTTTAGGCCGCCACGACTAACGTATGGCATCCGTTGGCCTTTTACATTCAACTCTACCGTAATTTCAATTTTTTCACCTGGTTTATCCACTCGTTCTTCTTTAATATAGACAAGACCTGCCATTACAGCACGTTTCGCCTGTTCGCGTGTATCAAATAATCCTTGTTGTACCAAAAGTACATCCACACGTTCTTTAATTTTCATTTAGTTTACTCCTTCATTCCATGTTCTCTATAAAGTCATGTATTTTCTTAGCGATAGTAACTGTGTCTATACCAAAAAGATGTAACTGTTCATCTGGTTTTCCATGAGGTATAAAGTGATTAGGTAACCCCATTATTTGAATAGGTGCAGCTGTCTTATCATGAAGATAGGATAACACACTTTCACCTAATCCCCCCGTTGTAATGGCTTCTTCAATAATAAAGACTGGTATTTTTCGATTGGCTAAATCATTTAAATAAGTAAAATCCATTGGTTTTATAAAACGGGCGTTTACCACTTCTATTAAAATACCTTTTACTTTTAATAATGCAGCAACTTCAATCGCCGTTTTAACCATTGGCCCATAAGCAATAATAGCCACAGTTGCACCTGGAAGTGTCACTTCCCACGAACCAATTGGAACCGTCGCTATTGTTTCTTTTAATGGCG
>NZ_JAFYUW010000070.1:0-5410 GCF_017549435.1 Brochothrix sp. | reverse complement strand
GATGGTTATGTTAAAAGTTACACACAAACAATGTTGACTGATATTACCAAACTTTCTGGAACCAATGATCTGATTTCACCTAGCCAAGGGTTTGAAAGTTTATTTCAAAATAATAAAATACCAAGCAAAGCCGATTTAGTAGATATTCAATTGGGCTATTACATTTTAGGCAATCTTGAGAGTTCAAATGTGTACATGCCAGTTTGGTACTATACAATAGAAGTGGATGATCAACGCATGCAATTAATGGTAGATGCGATTGAAGGACAAGTACTGACGACAGAAATGTCGCGAAAAGTTGAGTATACTGCACAGTCATAGGGGGATAAAGATGGAATTTATTACAAAAGCAATGCCACAGGCATCTAAAACAAGTGTCGCTGACTTGCGTTACTCATTTTTAACAAGTGGAAGTTCAGGTAACGCAACATTGATTGAATCAGACAATCAATTGTTATTAATTGATTGTGGGCACAGCGGCAAAAAAATGGAAGAGCTTTGCCAATCAGTCGGACGTTCTTTGGCAGATATTGATGCGATATTAATCTCACATGAACATAGTGATCATATTAAAGGGTTAGGTGTATTAGCTCGAAAATATCAAATCCCAATCTATGCCAATGAAAAAACATGGCGAGCAATGCCGAAGTCAGTCGGAGAAATTGCAACGGATTTAAAATTCACGTTTGATACAAATACAGTGCAGACCTTCGGATCAATTGATGTTGAATCATTTGGTGTTTCTCATGATGCTGCGGATCCGATGTTTTATGCCTTCCATCAAGGACAGCATAAAATTGTCACAATGACAGACACAGGTTATGTCAGCGAACGCATGAAAGGCGTTATTCGTAATGCGGATGTTTATCTGTTTGAAAGTAATCACGACATTCAAATGTTGCGAGCAGGACGTTACCCATGGAGTACAAAACAGCGTATCTTGGGGGATGAAGGGCATTTATCAAACGAAGATGCAGGTATGGCAATGAGCCAAGTGTTAGGAGATAAAACAAAGCGTATTTACCTCGGACACCTCAGCCAAGATAATAATATGAAAGACATTGCTCGTATGGCAGTCGAGCAAACATTAACACAGCAAGGAATTAGCGTCGGACCACAGGTGCAAATTTTTGATACAGACCCTAATAAAGCAACACCATTAACAGGTTTAAATAAATTGATTTAAGGGAAAAACATAATAGTCGTCTAATCGACGGAGACACACGCACGATCAGTTGCACCGAGACTGAATGTTGGGTGTGTTTATGTTATTTTGCAGTTAATAAACCGTTCAATCATTTGAGCATGAACTTTTACAAAACCGTCATATTTTTTTCATGATTATAATTTATAGTTAAACTATAACAACAACAGAATAGGGAGTGGATGATCGATGAGTGAAGAGAATAAAGAACACGAACACCTTACGCAAAATGAACAAGACAATATAAAGGGTACTCAAACAGAAGAATATAAACCAGAACCACCACGTAAAAAGAAAAGTGGTGCCAGTCACTTTTTGGTAGGGCTCATTGGTGTGATTGTTGGAGCTTTAGTAGTGGCGCTTTTGAGCGGTAGCTTAGGATTAGGTAGTATGAAAAATGACTCAAGCACACCGTTATCAGATGATAACAGCACCAAAAGTTCACAAACAGGAAATGTGAAAAAAGTTTCTGTCGATTCGAGTTCTGCTGTGACAGATGCCGTTAAAAAGTCACAAGATGCCGTAGTTAGTGTGTTGAACTATCAAAAACAATCCAATGGTCTTGATGATATTCTTGGTGGGTCTGATAAGAGTGAACAGACTGCCTCAACAGATAAAGCCGTTGAATCAGGTTCAGGATCAGGTGTTATCTATAAAAAAGAGAAGGGTTATGCTTATATCGTAACCAATAATCATGTTATTGCGGACGCTGATTCACTTGAAGTTATTTTATCAAGTGGTAAAAAAGTAGAGGCAAAATTGATTGGTAAGGATTCATGGACTGATTTAGCCGTATTACGTATTAAAGACACTGATGTGAAAAGCGTGGCTACATTTGGTGATTCAGCAGCATTAAAAGCGGGTGAAATAGCGATTGCAATTGGTAGCCCATTAGGAACAGCTTATGCAGGTTCAGTCACACAAGGGATTATTTCAGGTATTGATCGTACAGTACCAGTTGATATTGATAATGATGGAAAAAGTGATTGGGAAACAAATGTTATCCAAACAGATGCAGCAATCAACCCTGGTAACAGTGGTGGTGCATTAGTAAATATTGAAGGTCAAGTAATTGGTATCAATTCAATGAAATTGGCTTCTGCTGAAGTAGAAGGTATCGGTTTTGCAATCCCAATTAATGATGCGGAGCCAATTATTAACTCACTCGAAAAAAATGGTAAAGTAACACGTCCATCTCTGGGTGTAACGTTACGTGATTTAAATACAATTTCATCTAACCAACTCGTAGATGTTCTTAAATTACCTAAATCAGTGACTGACGGTGTGATGATTCAAAATGTTTCAAATAATTCTGCCGCTGCTGATGCAGGGTTGAAAACATACGATGTTATCGTAGATTTTGCAGGCGCACCAGTGAAAGATTCAATGTCACTTCGTAAAGCCTTGTACAATTCAAAATTAAAAATTGGCGATACTGTCGATGTAGTGGTTTACCGTGATGGTAAAAAAGAAACAGTAAAAGTAAAATTAACTGAGCGTGATGCGCTTTCTAGTTAATCATAAATTAAAAAGGCTGTCCTGATAATGTTGGGACAGCCTTTTTACTGTAAAAATTAGGAGGAAATTGAGATGACGAAAATACCAGATGTAACAACTTATATTCTAAACGCAGACGAAGAGGCGCAACCGGTTATGGAAGTTTTGCGTCAAATTATTTTAGAAACCATTCCAGGGTTAGAAGAAAAGATAAGTTATAATGTGCCCTTTTACCACTATCATGGGCAATTTGTCGGCTTTAGTGCACATAAACAACATATTAGTTTTGGCTTTGGTTCAGATGTTGTAACAGCTGAAATGCGTAGTGAATTAGAAGCAAAAGGTTATAAATTAGGCAAAGGAACACTGCAGATTAAATTTAATCAGGCGGTACCTGTAGCTGAAATAAAAACTATTTTAAAAGCAAAAGCTGTTTTAAATAGTGAAATTGAGCGAACAAAGAATAATAAATAACTGGATTAGGGTGACAGACAGATGGCAACAATTAAGATTTTACTCGTAGAGGATGATATTTTACTCGCAGGCAGTATCGCTGAAATTTTAGAAGAAATAGGTAACGTCACACACTGTAATGATGGTGAAGAAGGCCTTTATGAAGCACAGTATGGCGGTTATGATTTGCTCGTACTGGATATTATGTTGCCATTGTTAGATGGTTATGAGGTATTGAAGCAATTACGGGCAAACGGCATTAACACAGCCACACTATTGTTAACCGCAAAAGATAGTTTGGCTGCTAAAATTGAAGGTTTTAAAAATGGTGCCGATGACTATTTAACAAAACCTTTTTATCGCGAAGAGCTGCTTTTGAGAGCGCAAGCGATGTTAAAACGTAGTCTTGGTCTCACTGCAGAACAAACAGTTGTTTATCGAAATACGACTTGTGATTTGACCAGTCGTTGTGTCACAGTCAATGATGAGGACCTTATCTTAAAAGGGAAAGAGTTTGATTTACTGCTCTATTTTATTAAAGAGCGACGTCGTATTCTTACAAAAGAACAAATTTTTGAGCGCATATGGGGCTTTGATTCAGAAACAACATATACTGTGGTCGAAGTCTACATGAGCAACTTGCGCAAAAAATTAAAACAGATGCACTCACAAGTGGAAATTCATACCATTCGTAATGTGGGCTATATCTTAACAGAGGAGAGTGCTTAATGCAGGCTCATCGACAACAACGCTCACTCTTCATTCGTAATATGATAGCATTTGGTCTACTCTTTTTGGTATTAGGTGTGATTATTAGTCAAATTTTACAACAATCACTGTATAAAGATGTAGATGAAAAATTACAACTCGCCATCACAAATGAACATTTTATTCGTAGTGAGGTACAACGTAACTTATCAGAAGGTGATTTTAGAAACCTAAACAACCCACCTAACAGCTTTCAAACAGAATTGATGGTGTGGTCAGCTAAAGGGAAGTTATTGAATGAACAGCAACTCGGTAATCGTTATGATGATTTGAAAAACATCACATTTAATAAAACAGACTCAGACCAAATTAACAGCATTCAAGTGAAAAATAGTTACGACCAACAAATGAGTTTCCGCTCAGTAATCAAGAAAATTAAGTTAGACGGTACAACGTATTACATACAATTGGTTTCGAACACTAACCAATTAGAAAATACAGTACAGTTTTTTCAAAAGGTAATTATTAGCTGTATGATTGTGTTTTGGCTTATTTCGATTGTGC
This sequence comes from Brochothrix sp., assembly GCF_017549435.1. Taxonomy (NCBI): domain Bacteria; kingdom Bacillati; phylum Bacillota; class Bacilli; order Caryophanales; family Listeriaceae; genus Brochothrix; species Brochothrix sp. The sequence goes on along the minus strand of NZ_JAFYUW010000070.1, from coordinate 984 downwards.
TAAGTTACTACCTAGCAAGGAAAAATATGGCACCCATTATGGTTGCTTGGCAGAAACAGCAAGAATTTGTGGAGAACTCGTCACATGAGTTGCGCACGCCGTTAAGCATTGTGCAAACGAAACTTGAAAAGCTTTTAACAACGCCAAACCATACGATTTTAGATGAAGCAGAAAGCATTGCCCTAGCATTAAGTGAAACAAGACGTTTACGTCGATTGACAAGTGATTTACTGATGTTAGCTCGGGCAGATAACAACGAAGTCCACGTGAATATGACATCAACAGCGATAGCGCCATATCTCGAAAAATTATGCGAACCCTATAGCGAAATTGCAGCAAGTCAGGGGAAAAAATTCGTATTGAAAATAGAGACAACAAAACAGTTACACTTTGATCAGACATTGATGACGCAATTGCTGATTATTCTCTTTGATAATGCGTTGAAATATACACGTGAAGGGGACGAGATTACAATTAGCGTAACAGATACCGCAAAACAGTGGGAACTTACAGTCTCTGATACAGGTATTGGCATTGCACCAGAACATGCCGAACGATTATTTGAACGATTCTATCGTGAGGATAAAGCACGCCAACGTGAAAGCGGGGGACACGGATTAGGTTTAGCCATTGCGCAATCGATTGTAACGCTACATCAAGGCACAATTAAAGCAGTAGCAAATCCAAGCGGCGGTACGTGTTTCATGATGATTTTCGCTAGAAAGTAAGTGCCAATCCTTTGCTGTTATCGTAGCGGGTTTATCCGCTTTACGAGAACAGTATGGGACGGAGCGCAAGCGAGTACCATTCCTTATGTTAATGTCTTAAGAGTACCGTTTTTCATGTTAATTCCTTATGTTAATTCCCTATGTTAATGTCTTAAGAGTGCCATCCTTTTGTATTTCCAGAAGAACTACGCCATTATTAGAAGTAGTAGCTGACATTTTCAATGCCTCCCCTATAAATTTGTTATGGTGACTTAAT
>NZ_JAFYUW010000069.1:0-33224 GCF_017549435.1 Brochothrix sp. | reverse complement strand
TCTCTTTAATGATTACTCTTAATAGTAGAACGCTTATCTTTATAGCAGCTGCTTTAATGATTACATTTATTATCACACTATTTTTTGTTATAGTGTTTGAAAAAAATAGTATTAATAAGGTAATGAAAGGAGAGTAATAATGATTAGAATAACTAATATTTCGAAAAAATTCCAAGGAAATAGTGTCGTTTCTGATTTCAGTGAACACATCTTAGAAAATGAAATGGTAGCAATAATGGGGCCCAGTGGTTCAGGGAAAACAACTTTATTAAATATGATTGCTGGTATTGAAGCATGTGATAGCGGTACTGTCACAATTAATGACAATAAAAACATATCAAACATTCTCAAACTCAGATATGATATTGCTCTCCTGTTCCAAAATTATGGCTTAATTGACCAGATAACCGTTGAAGCTAATTTGATGATTGCTATGAAATTCTCACAAGAAAAAAATAAAAATGAAGCAATTAAAGCTGTCTTGATTGAATTTAATTTATACAATAAAAGAAAACAAAAAGTCTTTACATTAAGTGGTGGTGAACAACAGCGGATTGCTCTAGCAAGAATCATGTTAAAACCACACACTATTATCCTTGCAGATGAACCCACTGGCTCACTAGATGCTATTAATAAAGAATTCGTGATGTCTCAACTTATTAAATTTAAAAAAGCTGGTAAAACGATTGTTGTCGTTACTCACGATCAAACTGTTTCTGCTATGTGTGATCGTACAATCACTTTATAGAAAGAGGTTTATTATGAAAAAAATATTTTTCCTAATTATTGCGTTGGCGGTATTAATTTTAATATTTTCGTATTCGACTAAAGATATTGCTGCTGTCAATCGCTTTAATCCCTTTGTAAAAGAAACAACCAGTTATGCCAAAGTCCCAACAGGTACTCAAATATACAAAGGAATAACACTGATTGATAACAAAAAGAACACCGTTATTGTGGACTTTGGTGGTTATGATCCTGAGGGTGTTTATGTGAAAGTAAAACACAAACGTAATTTTGTTAAGCATGTTGATTATATTACCGCAGAAAAAATACCAGAAACCATCAGAAAAGATATCACTCATTAATAGGTTTCTAGCAATTGAAAAAGAGTGTCAGAATAGTATTCTGACACTCTTTTTATTTGATACTATCTTTCCAATTTAAAACAAAAAATTTAAACTCTTGCTTTAATTAGTTTCTTAAAATTTTATCCATTTTTTTACCTTTTGCTAATTCATCAATTAACTTATCTAAATAACGAATTTGTTGCATCAAAGGTTGTTCAATTTCCTCTACGCGAATGCCACAAACAACCCCTTTAATTAAATCCGTTTTTGGATTCATTTGCGGCGCCTCAGCAAAAATTGCTTAAAATCAACAGCATCTTCCAATTGTTGGTTTAAACTGGTTGTATCATATCCTGTTAGCCAGAAAATAATTTTGTCTACTTCTTCTTTTGTTCGTTGTTTACGTTCTGCCTTTTTGATGTATAACGGGTAAACACTTGCAAAACTTGTTGTATAGATACGATGATTTTCCAATTCTGAATCCCTCCTTTATCCAATAATTTTATTATAACAAAAAAAGATAAACTTCAATTTAATTAAAGTTTATCTTTTCTTAGTTTTAATGGATTATTTATTCCAGTTCTCAGGATCTTTATTCCATTCACGTAATGTTTCTAACTCAGCTTCCTTCACATAACCATCTTCTGCCGCAACTTCTAGCAATGTTGAGTAGTTTGTTAACGTCAGTAATGGAATGTTAGCAGCCTCTAAATTACGTTGGGCAGCTGCCAGCTCGTAAGTGAAAATTGCGGCGATTGCAATGACTTCAGAGCCTGCCTCTTCAACCGCTTTAGCAGCTTTCAAACATGAGCCTGCTGTTGAAATTAAATCTTCAATCATTACAACTTTTTTACCTGGCGCAAGGGGACCTTCAATTTGTTTCCCTTTACCATGTTTTTTAGGTTCAGAACGAACATAAATCATTGGCAAATCTAATTCTTCCGCAATAAACGCGGCATGAGGGATACCTGCAGTTGCAGTCCCTGCAATGACATCCACATCAGGATAGTTTGCTTTAATTTCAGCGGCTAAACCTTTTGCGATTGCGCGTCGAACATTCGGGAATCCTAGTGTCATACGGTTATCACAATAAATAGGTGATTTAATGCCAGATGCCCATGTAAACGGCTCCTCCGGTTTAAGAAAAACGGCTTCTATTTCTAATAAATGTTTGGCTGTTTGTTTAGCGATTGTCATTGTTAACACTCCATTCTGATAAGATTGCATGATATGCTGCGACAGCATCATCAGCTTGTGTAATCGGACGACCGACCACAATATGTGTTGAACCATTTGCTCGTGCTTGTGCAGGTGTCATAATACGTCGTTGATCACCTACTGTTGCAGATAATGGGCGAATACCTGGTGTTACGCGCAAAAAATTAGCGGCTGTTGCTTCACCGATTGCTTTTGCTTCATGTGCTGAACAAACAACACCATCTAAACCTGCGGCAAAAGTCGTTTTAGCATAATGTGTGACTGATTCCAATAATGGCACTTTAATTAATTGGTCTGACCACATTTCTTCTTCAGATGTTGATGTAAGTTGTGTGACGGCAATTAATTGTGGCACATGCCCCGCGGTAGATCCTTGAATTAAACCTTCTTTTGCAGCTGCCATCATCCGTTGACCTCCTGCTGCATGCACGTTGACCATGTCCACACCTAAGCGTGCTAAATTAGCCATTGCTCGTTGTACAGTATTCGGAATATCATGTAATTTTAAATCCAAGAAAATTTCATGGCCATCTGCTTTTATCGCTTCAAGTAAACTGGCACCTTCAGCGTAAAATAATTCCATTCCTACTTTAACGGCTAATTTTTCTGTTTGAAACGGTTGTAAAAATGCGAGTGTGTCTGCCTTACTGGAAAAATCCAAGGCGATGATTGGTTTAGACATGACGTGCCTCCTTAACTTCAGCGATTAATTGCGCCACTGAACTAATATTATATTTTGCAAGTGCTGCGGGTAATTGTTCTGCAAGTTCTGGACAAATAAACGGATTCGTAAAGTTTTCAGTGCCCACTGCAACTGCTGATGCACCTGCCATCATAAACTCGAGTACATCATCAACTGTCATGATCCCACCCATTCCAATAATGGGTATATCGACAACTGCACTAACTTGCTTGATCATACGAATAGCTACGGGTTTAATGGCAGGCCCACTTAAACCTCCTGTTTGATTCGCAATGACGGGACGGCGCGTTTTCAAATCCAAACGCATGCCTAACAACGTATTAATCAGTGTTAACCCATCAGCGCCTCCTTCTTCCATTGCTTTTGCAATCGGAATAATATCAGTGACATTCGGTGACATTTTAACGTATATGGGGACATCAGACACTTCTTTAACCGCTTTTGTTAGACGGTAGGCAACTTCTGGATCTGTACCAAAAGCGATACCGCCATGTTTAACATTTGGACAACTTACATTCAATTCAATCGCTTTCACATTAGGTGCTTTCGAAATAGCTTCACACACAGTGATGTAATCTTGTTCTGTTGAACCGGCAACATTGGCAATAATCGGTGTGTCGCAAACACTTGCTAACCAGGGCAATTCTTCTGTTAAAACTTTTTGTAAGCCGGGGTTTTGTAAACCAATGGCATTGAGCATCCCACTTGGCGTTTCAGCAATCCGGGGTGTTGGATTACCATAACGCGGTTCTGGGGTTGTTGCCTTGATCATAATGGCTCCTAGCTTATTTAAATCGTAAAATTGAGCATACTCACGCCCAAATCCGAAACAGCCGGATGCTGGCATAATCGGATTTTTCAAATTTAAACCGGGTAGTGTCACTTCTAATTGGCTCATACTTGCACCTCCCCTGTGCGAAAGACGGGACCGTCAACACAGATTTTTTTAGAGGCTGTTTCTTCCCCTGTTGTTGGATGACACACACACGCATAACAAGCACCAATTCCACAAGCCATTCGTTCTTCTAACGAGATGAAGGCGCGTTTATCAATGAGTCGTTCATTCAGAGCACGCAACATGGGAGTAGGTCCACATGAGTAGTACGTATCCGCTTCTGGTAAGGTATCCATAATAGTCGTCACAAATCCGTGTGTTCCGTGACTACCATCTGCTGTCGCAATATGAACATCACCGAGCGCAGCAAATTCCGCCTCATAAAAAACGGCTTCTTTTGAATTAAAACCTAAGACAGTCACAACATTCGCACCAGCTGCTTTTAGTTGGCGGGCAACTTCATAAAGCGGAGGTACACCAATTCCGCCTCCGATTAACATGGCTGTTTCACCCGCTAGTGTTTCATCAACTGGGAAACCTTTTCCTAACGGTCCGATGACATCAAGCACATCACCGACTGTTGCATCAGCAAAAGTCTGGGTCCCATCACCATCCACACGATAAATAATCGTACACTCTTGCTTGTCTTGATCAATTTTTGCGAGGCTAATTGGACGGCGTAACATTAAATCCTTTCGTGTCGGTTTAATGTTGATGAATTGACCTGCCATCATTTCCGCGACCATTTCACCTTCAAGAATCAATTCATAGACACGCTCTGCAATTTCTTCTTGATATTTGACTGTCATCTGTTCAATTCTCATTTTTACACCCCTTCTTTTATCTCATGAATGACCCGAATTACCTTGTGTTCTGGCAGTTCGGGTCACTTTTTCTATATCTACCACTGTGTTATATCACTATTTCATTTCTGTTAAACGGTGTTTTTCACTTTTATTTTTTCTCTAGTTCTAAACACCAACACCTTTCAAATTTCATAAAGCGCCGCAGGCATCAAACGCCTTTGTCTCTTTTCTCCAATTTGTTTGGTGCTGAACGGTGTTTTTCACTTTTATTCTCTAATCTGAACGGTGTTTATCACTTTTATTACATTTCAGCGACTGAGAATGAGCGTGATTCCATAACTTGTAGGATTGCGCTTGCTGTGTCGAATGATGTAAAGATTGGCACACCATTTTCAACTGATTCACGACGGATTTGGAAACCATCACGTTGTGGTTCTTTACCGCGTGTTAATGTGTTAATTACGGCTTGTACTTTACCTCCGCGGATCCAGTCTATCAATGTTTCGCCGTCTTCACCAATTTTGTTAACTTCTTTAACGGTGATGTTCATATCGCGTAAGAAATCGGCTGTTCCTTTCGTTGCTACAATGCCATATCCAATTGCTGAGAAGCGTTTGACTAATTCAGCGGCTTCTTCTTTATCGCGGTCATTTACTGTAACTAAGACGGTGCCGTGTTCTTCCATTTTTAGTCCTGAGGCAGCAAAGCCTTTATAGAGTGCTTTTTCTAGTGTTGTATCTTTACCCATTACTTCACCTGTTGATTTCATTTCAGGTCCTAATGATGTATCGACTGAACGTAACTTGGCAAATGAGAAGACGGGTAATTTCACAAACACATTTGGCTTCTCTGGTGCTAAGCCCGTTTTATAACCTTGGCTTTGTAGTGATTGTCCTAAAATAACTTTTGTTGCCACATTCGCCATCGGAATATCAGTAATTTTGCTTAAGAATGGCGCTGTACGACTTGCACGCGGGTTAACCTCGATAACAAACACTTCATCTTTCGAGATAACATATTGAATGTTCATCATTCCTCGAATACCTAAACCATGTGCTAAACGAATGGTGTAGTCGATGATTGTATCTTTATGTTTTTGCGCTAATCGTTGCGGTGGGTAGACCGCAATTGAGTCACCTGAATGGACGCCTGCACGCTCGATGTGTTCCATAATCCCTGGGATGAGAACGTCTGTCCCGTCACAAATGGCATCAACTTCTACTTCTTCCCCGACCAAGTAACGGTCAATTAAAACGGGGTGTTTGGGATTTACTTTAACTGCGTTTGTCATATAGTGTTTAAGTTCAGCTTGTGATTCGACAATTTCCATTGCGCGGCCACCTAATACATACGATGGACGTACAAGGACTGGATAACCAATATCTTCGGCAATTGTAATCGCATCTTCAACTGATGTGGCTGTACGGCCTTTAGGCATTGGGATTTTAAGCTCATTTAATGCTTGTTCAAAGCGGTCACGATTTTCTGCACGGTCGATATCATCTAGTGATGTCCCAATAATTGTTACACCGCGTGCTTCCAATCCTGCTGCTAAGTTAATCGCTGTTTGACCACCAAATTGAACTACAACACCTTTTGGATTCTCTAAATCAATAATGTGCATGACATCTTCAATTGTAAGGGGTTCAAAGTATAACTTATCAGAAATACTAAAGTCAGTTGATACTGTTTCAGGGTTACTGTTGATAATAATGGCTTCATATCCTGCTTGTTGAATTGCCCATACTGAATGAACAGTTGCATAGTCAAACTCAACACCTTGACCGATACGGATTGGACCTGATCCTAGTACAATGACAGATTCTTTTTCTGTTTTGACTGATTCATTTTCATGTTCATAAGCACTGTAGAAGTAAGGTGTGCTTGATTCAAACTCCGCAGCACATGTATCTACCATTTTGTAGACGGGCATCAATTTGTTCTCACGACGTAATTCATAAACTGCAACTTCTTCCCAGCCCCAAATTCCAGCGATTTGTTCATCACCAAAACCAAGATTTTTAGCTTCTTCTAATGTCTCAACATCGCCAATATTAGCTGCTAATTCTTTTTCGAAAGCGACGATCTTATTAAATTTATAAAGGAAAAACAGGTCTATTTTCGTCATTTCATGTAGTTTTTCAATGGTATAACCTCGACGCATTGCCTCAGTTAGATAGTACAAACGGTTATCGTTTGCGACACGAATGTGTTTTTCGAGTGTTGCTGTATCGGCTTTCTCAGCATCATCGGTATGCAAGTATGTGGTACCATTTTCCATTGAACGTACAGCTTTCATCATTGATTCTTCAAACGTACGACCGATTGCCATTACTTCTCCCGTTGCTTTCATCTGTGTACCTAATTCACGGTTAGCTGATTCAAATTTATCAAATGGGAAGCGCGGTAATTTTGATACAACATAATCCAAAGTCGGCTCAAATGCGGCATAAGTTGTTCCTGTTACAGGATTTTTCATCTCATCTAAAGTTAAACCAATTGCAATTTTTGCTGCAAGTTTCGCGATCGGATAACCAGTTGCTTTTGAAGCTAATGCTGATGAACGACTCACACGTGGGTTAACTTCGATGATGAAGTAATTGTAACTGTCTGGGTCGAGTGCTAGTTGTACATTACAACCGCCTTCAATGCCTAAAGCACGAATGATTTTTAATGATGCATCACGCAACATTTGATACTCACGGTCAGATAATGTTTGGCTTGGTGCTACAACAATCGAGTCACCTGTATGTACTCCAACAGGATCAATATTTTCCATGTTACATACAACAATGGCATCATCTTTAGAGTCACGCATTACTTCATATTCAATTTCTTTGTAACCAGCAATCGAACGTTCGATGAGGCATTGTGTCACTGGGCTCAGTTTTAACCCCCCTTCAACAATTTCAAGGAGATCTTTTTGATTGTGACAAATACCACCACCAGTTCCTCCGAGCGTATAGGCTGGTCGCACAATAACTGGGAAGCCGATTTGTTCAACAAACGTTACAGCTTCTTCAATTGTGTGGACAATTTCACTATCTGGAACGGGTTCGTTCAAATCATTCATTAAGGTACGGAACTCTTCACGATCCTCTGCTTTTTGAATGGCATCTAGTTTAGTACCTAAAACTTCAACATTACATTCTTCTAAAATACCTGATTCGTGTAAGCTCATTGCCATGTTTAGACCTGTTTGTCCACCTAATGTTGGCAAGATAGCATCCGGGCGCTCTTTACGAATAATACGTGAAACAAATTCTAGCGAGATGGGTTCAATATATACTTTATCGGCAATCTCTTTATCCGTCATAATTGTAGCTGGATTTGAGTTAATTAACACAACGCTATAGCCTTCTTCTTTTAAAGCAAGACAAGCTTGTGTGCCTGCATAATCGAATTCTGCGGCTTGGCCGATGATGATTGGTCCTGAACCGATTACTAATATTTTATTAATGTCTGTACGTTTAGGCATTGTCATTTCCCCCTTTAGCTGAATCCATCAATTGCATGAAACGGTCAAATAAGTAATTCGCATCACTTGGTCCTGGTGCTGATTCTGGATGATACTGTACCGAAAATACCGGTGCTGTTTTATGTTTAAGTCCTTCATTCGTACCGTCGTTAAGCTCACGGTGAGTGACAACTAAGTCTGTTCCTACTAATGATTCCTCATCAACTGCAAAACCGTGGTTTTGTGAAGTGAAATCAACGCGGCCTGTTTCAACGTCTTTAACAGGGTGGTTAGCACCGCGGTGCCCAAATTTCATTTTGTATGTTGTTGCGCCATTTGCTAAGGCGATTAATTGATGCCCTAAACAGATTCCAAATATCGGGATATCCCCTTGAATGCCTCTGATCATTTCCAATGCTTCAGGTACATCTGTTGGGTTACCTGGTCCATTTGATAACATCACACCATCAGGGTGTAACAAACGGATTTGTTCTGCCGTTGTATCATAAGGCATAACGATCACATCACACAAACGACTGTTTAATTCGCGTAAAATACTGTGTTTCATTCCAAAATCAATCAACACTACGCGACGACCACTGCCTGGACTTGGATAAGCTTTAGACGGCGATACCTGACGGATTTGGTCAGTTGGGAGTTTTGATGCCTTGGCACGATTCACCATTTCTTCAACAGATTGGTCACTGTTTGCAATAACACCTTTTAATGTCCCGTGTTCACGAATTAATCGCGTTAAGAAACGCGTATCAATCCCACTAATACCAGGGATACCTTTTGCTTTTAAGAATGTATCAAGTGTTTCTTGTTGACGCCAGTTTGAAGCAAACTCCGCAGCTTCTTTCACAATAACGCCTTTTACGACAGGCTCGATTGATTCAAAATCATCGCGGTTAATACCATAGTTACCAATCAACGGGTATGTAAATGTAATAATTTGACCTGAATATGAGGGGTCAGTAATTGTTTCTTGATACCCTGTCATCCCTGTATTAAAAACCACTTCACCAAAAGCATCTTTTTCACTACCGAATGCACGGCCTTTTAAAACCGTTCCATCCTCTAAAACTAGCATACGATTTTTCATCTCTGTCGTCCCCCTTAGTCTTCCATCCATACAGTTTGTCCTGCATAGATAGTGTGTACTGGCCAACCGCTACAAGTCTGTCCTGTGTAGGGTGTATTTTTACCTTGCGATAAAAAGTCATCTGTCGTGATTGTTTTTTCTTTATCTAAGTCAATGAGGACAATATCTGCTGATGCACCCACTTCTAACTTGCCATAAGGTAAGTTAAAGGTACGTGCCACATCACTACTCATCCAGTCTAACAATTGTTTTAACGTGAATATTTTAGTCTTAACAAAGTGCGTGTATAACTGCGCGAACGCTGTTTCACTACCGACAATTCCGAAGGCTGAGTCAGCCATTTTCCCACATTTTTCATGTTCACAATGCGGTGCATGGTCTGTTGAAATACAGTCGATGGTGCCATCCATTAAACCAGCAATCAAGGCTTGACGATCTCGGGTTGCACGTAGTGGTGGGTTCATTTTCCAGTTCCCTGTATCACCTGTAATATCATTTTCATCACTGATTAAATGGTGTGGGCATACTTCACATGTCACATGAATGCCTGCTGCTTTTGCATCACGAATGACACGAACGGATTCAACAGTTGAAACATGACACACATGATAATGCGCACCTGTTGCTTCGGCTAACAAGACATCACGAGCAATTTGAACCGACTCACAAACACTAGGAATCCCTTTAACACCTAGTTGTTCACTTCGTCTCCCGTCATGCATTGAACCTCCTAATATTAAGGAATTATCTTCACAGTGAGCGACGATTGCTTTGTTTAAGCGAGCCGCTTCAGCCATTGCCTTATACATTGTACCTGCTGTTTGAACCCCAACACCGTCATCGCTGAAAGCAAATGCCCCATTGGCACCTACTTCATCAAAATCAACAAGTTCTTCTACTGTTGCATCTGCTTTTAACTGTTTCGTAATGGCACCATAAGGCAACACTCGAATTTTCGCATCCGCTTTAATCCGCTTATTCAGAGCTTGCATATTGGCTGCTGAATCAGGTACTGGATTTGTGTTTGGCATGGCGCAAATTGTTGTGAACCCTCCGTGTGCTGCTGCTAGCGTGCCTGATGCGATTGTTTCTTTTTGCTCAAAACCGGGTTCTCTTAAATGTACATGCACATCGATAAAACCTGCTGTTACAATCAAATCAGTTGCATCAATGACTTTTTCACCTGGTAGCGGTTTAACATCACTACCTATTTCAACTATTTTTTCTTCCTCTAAGCGGATATTACACCGTGTCGGTTCGTTAAATTCGTTAATGATAAAACCATTTGCGATTACTGTCATTTTAGTTGCCCCTTTTCTGATTTGTAATTGCTTCCAAAATTGCCATTCTTGCATAAACACCATTTGCCATCTGTTCTACAATTCGTGAATGTGAACTTTCTACTAACTCATCTGCGATCTCAACGCCACGATTAACTGGACTTGGATGCATGATAATTGCGGTTGTTTTCAATTGTTTTGCTCTTGCAATCGTTAAACCATAAGTATCATGGTATTTGTCTTTTGTTAACGATGTTTCAGCAGCATGGCGTTCATGTTGCACACGCAGTAGCATCACCACATCCATTTGTGGTAAAACAGCGTCAATTTCACAATGACGACCGTAGCGGTTAAAAGACTCATCGTACCACTTTGTTGGTCCTGAGAAGTAAAGGTTTGCACCCATTTGATGTAGAATATGTGCATTTGAGCGTGCCACACGACTGTGTAACAAGTCGCCTGAAATTAAGATGTTTAATCCTCTAATCTCACCAAATGTTTCACGGATGGTGAGTAAATCGAGCAATGATTGTGATGGATGATGACCACTGCCGTCACCGCCGTTAATAATACTCATATTTAAACGTGGTATTAAATCTTCATAATAATTATTTTCTGTATGGCGAATCACCGCCACTTCAACACCGATTGCTTCTAAAGTTAATAGCGTATCGTATAAGCTTTCGCCTTTATTAATGCTTGATTGAGAGGCATCAAATGGGATAACTTGCATGCCCATTCGTCTTTCAGCTACTTCAAAACTCAAATGCGTTCGTGTCGAACTCTCAAAGAACAGGTTAGCAACAAATACAGGTGTTGGTGTGGCAGTTTCGCCTTGTTTAAAGGCGGTTGCCCGATCGAGTAGTTGATGTACCTCCGTTAAGTCTAACTCTTCAATAGCTACAAAATTTTTCAACCGGATGACCTCCTTTAGGCTTCTTTTTTAGTTTTTGGAATGACAAGGTTAATGATGATACCGATGATTGCTGCTAAAGACATCCCTTCAAGCTTCATGCCTGAACCGCCGAAGCTAAGCATAACACCACCGATTCCGATAACGAGGATAACTGATGCAATAACTAAGTTACGATTGTCATCAAAGTCCACTTGGTTGTCGATTAAAATTTTCATACCATTTGCTGCGATAACACCGAATAGTAAGAATGATACACCGCCTAATACTGCGGCTGGAATCGAGTTAATGAAGGCACTGACATAACCGATAAAGCCAAACAGTACTGCGAAGAACCCTGCCCCTGCGATAACGTAAATGCTGTAAACGCGTGTGATTGCTAGTACACCTAAATTTTCACCATAAGATGTTACTGGTGGTCCACCGATTAACGAAGCAATGATTGAAGCTGTTCCGTCCCCAAGCAATGATTTGTGTAAGCCTGGATCTTCAAAGAAATTACGGTTCGTGATTTTATTGAGGACAAATTGATGTCCCATATGTTCGGCCATCGTGACAAAGGCTAAAGGTGCCATTAGGAGAATCACGCTAGCATTAACTACTGGTGTATCCGTGATGAATGGTATTGAGAAGTTGGGTACTGAGAAAAGTGAGGCGCTCGTTACTTGTGAAAAATCAACCATGCCTGCAAATATGCTGACGATATAGCCTGCGACTATTCCGACGAGAATCGGGATCAGGCTAAGAATTCCTTTGAAAAACATCATTGTGAAGATTGTCACTGCTAACGTCACTGCTGCTACGATTAAACTTTGTACGCTATAATTTTCCAAGCCTCCTGAAGTGTTCATTGCCATTCCAGCAGCTGTAGGCGCTAGGCTTAACCCAATAACCATAATGACAGGTCCAACTACGATGGGTGGTAGAACAGTGTTCATCCAGCCAATGCCATATTTATAGACAATGAGTGAAACAATCGCGTAGACGATTCCGACTGATAAAGTTCCCATCATTATTCCACCCGGTCCAAATTGTGCCCCGATAAGTTGTAATGATGCAATAAACGTAAACGATGAGCCAAGATACGCAGGTATCTTACCGCGTGTGATGAGGATGTAAGCAAGTGACCCTAAACCACTTGATACAAGTGCTACTCCTGGGTCCATTCCGACCAAACGTGGGACTAAAACTGTTGAACCAAACATTGCGAATAAGTGCTGTATACTAAGAATCAACCATTGTGGTATTGTTGGCTTTTCATGAATATCTAAAACTGCTTTTTTAACTGACATATATTTATCTTCTCCTTTTTTTGCAAAAAAATAACTCTTATGAGAGGTCATAAGAGTTCGGCATAGCAGACGGCACAAAAGCGCCATCACTATTGGGAACTCCTTATCAGCCTCTCTGGACTAATTTAAAAGAGTTGTTATTCTGTTTTATCGATTAATACTTCATCTTGTTCTAATTTATCATGTTCTAACAGGTGAACGTGTACACTTTCGCTTTGAGCTGTCGGAATGTTCTTTCCTACATAATCAGCTCGAATGGGTAGTTCACGATGACCTCGATCAACAAGTACCGCAAGTTGAATTTGTGCCGGACGACCTACATCCATAATCGCATCCATCGCTGAACGAACTGTACGTCCAGTAAAGAGGACATCATCAACTAAAACGACTGTTTTTCCATCAATTGAAAATGGAATATCATGACCGTTATATGATGGCTCAATTTCTAACGATGATACATGGTGAACATCATCACGATATAATGTGATATCAATGTCGCCCACTTCAACTTCAATGCCTTCAATTTCTTTAAGGCGTTTAGCAAAGCGTTGTGCTAAAAACACACCACGTGTTTTGATACCAATCAACACGACATTTTCAATCCCTTTGTTCTTTTCAATCACTTCATAAGTTAGTCGTGTTAACGCTCGATGCATCGCTTGTTGATCCATAATCTCTACAGTTGTTGTCATTTTTTCACCTCGTTTATTGTTTAACCTTGCACGAAAAAAAACGCTTATACCGAGGGCATAAGCGTTTAACAGTGACCATGCCACTGCTTTACAGAGAACATACACTCTCTGTATCCGATTCAATGCCTTCTTAGCCTCTCTGGACTAATTTAAAGGTTATTTAAGTTATTTATAATATATCGTATTTATGTGAAAACGTCAAGAGAAAATCTATCTTTTTTAACAAACGTACGATAAATATACTCAAAAAGATGAAACTCTCTCTCATTTGTTCATTTCTGAACGTGGCTAGTCGCTTTTATTAATTTTTTTCAAGTTTAACGATACGACTTTTACGTAATGTTTCAATCATATCCGTGAAGTTTTGTGGTAACGGCGCTTCAAACGTCATTTTCTCACCCGTACGAGGATGCGTAAATGCTAAAGTTTTAGCATGTAAGTACTGACCTTCACCTGCTAATGTTTTCTTCGGACCATATTTCGGGTCACCTGCTAATGGATGTTCAATATAACGGAAGTGTACACGGATTTGATGTGTTCTGCCTGTTTCTAATTGACATTCGACTAACGTAAACGCTGGGAAATGTTCTAACACTTCAAAATGAGAGACAGCTGGTTTACCATGATCTACGACTGCCATTTTTTGACGGTCTGTTTTTGAACGACCTACTGGTGCATCAATTGTACCTTTGGAATGTGTAATTTCACCATGTACTAATGCGATGTAATAACGATCAGCTTTATGTTCTTTTAATTCCTGTGCTAATGCCAAATGCGCTTTATCATTTTTGGCAACCATCAATAATCCAGATGTATCTTTATCAATACGATGAACGATACCTGGACGAACAACGCCATTAATGCTTGATAAATCTTTACAATGATACATCAAAGCGTTAACTAATGTCCCAGATGTATGACCAGCTGAAGGATGAACAACCATTCCTTGTGGTTTATTTACAACGATAACATCTTCATCTTCATAAATAACGTCCAATGGAATGTCTTCCGCTTCAATTGATAATACTTCAGGCTCTTTAACGCTATAAGATATTACATCGCCTAATTGTACTTTATACTTCGGTTTTTTCACTTGATCATTCACAGTGATTGCACCTTCTTTGACCATTGTTACTGCTTGTGTACGACTTACCTCAGGGTCAAGTGTACTTAAAGCCTTATCAAGACGTTGATCTACAACCTCTTCTGTGACTGTTATTAATTTATTATTCAAAGTAGTATTTTCCTTTCTTCTTGCGTTTCTTCTCGTTTAACTTATCACCAAACAAAACATAAAACATCAGTATTACAACACCAATCGACAAGCACATATCCGCGACATTAAAAATCGGGAAATAGTAATTGCCCCATACTGTTTGTACAAAATCGACAACCTCTTGATAACGCATACGGTCGATAAAATTACCTAATGCACCTGCCAAAACTAACGACAAACTGAGATGTAGAGTGAAATGCTCTGATTTATATTTATAAAAGGCGTAGACAACCGCTATAATTACGACAGCTGTTACCGCATAAAATATACTCATATGATCTTCTAAAATACCCCAGGCTGCACCACGATTACGAATAGATGTGATGTACAAAAAATTCGAAATGACTTCTATTTGGTCACCAATGCTTAAATTTTTAACGATTAACGCTTTAGTCCATTGATCAATTCCAATTAGTCCTGCTGCTAAAATTAAATATTTATACATAATGTCGATCCCTTCTACAGTTGCATAAAGTCCTCTTTGATTATAACACATGTCTACTACTATCCTCGAAAAATTTGCGGGTTATTTACGAGTCACTTTAATTTTTTTACCATTGGATGAAAAAACGATTGTTCCACCTTTATCTGTCCGATACACTTTTGCTCCAATTTTAGAGAGTCTTTTTAACGTTGGACCTGTTGGGTGCCCATAACGATTCTTTCCACCGACACTGATTGCCGCATAAGCTGGTTTAGTTTTGGCTAAAAAATTAGCTGTTGTTGCTTCCTTCGCACCATGATGACTTACTTTTAATACATCTACTTTATTAAGTAATTTCGCTTTAACTAAATCATTTTCAGCTTTAGTTTCAATATCACCTGTAAACAAAAACTGTTTTTTTCCATGCTGTAATTTCAGCACGGCACTCCAATTATTAAGGTCATTTTTATGATAGTCCTTAACAGGCGCAATAAATGTCATATTGACGTTGTGAGGTGCTGTCGGTATGGTCACACCCTTTTTCGCTACTTTAATTTTTAATTTATTACGCTTAACAGCTTTCAAAAAATTACTGTATGCAATTGTTGTATGTGTAACGCGAGGTGCATAAACTGACTTAACGTTCATTTCATCAATAACTGCAGCTAAACCACCTACATGATCTGCATCAGGATGCGTTGAAACAACTGCATTTAACGTCCGTACCTTATGCTTCTTTAAGTAAGCAATGACCGTTTTTCCTTTTCCTTTATTCCCGCCATCAATAAGAATATTTTCTCTCCCCGTTTGCACAAGAATGGCATCCCCTTGCCCTACATTAATAATATGTACTTTAACTGCAGAACTATTTTTAGCTGGTGTCGCCCCTGCCAATAAAAACAACACCATTACAGCTGCAATAATTATACGTAATTTCTTCAAAAAAACGCCCCCAATATCTTTTAACTATCTATTTCAGTATACACAGTTACCTCTATTTTAAGAAGAGCTGATACAAAAAAATAAATAACTATTACTTTTTACATAAAAAAACCACACAAACAGTTCGTGTGGTTTCGGCCTTATTTAGTATTTATTATTCGAAAATAAACAATGCAATGACTCCTATTTTTCAATAATACTCATTCGTTTATTAAGATAGTTTGCCGTTTGTAATTCTGCAATCACAACCACAGCAAGATCAGCGTAACTTAATTTGGCTTCGCCTTGAGCGTTTACCATCAAATAATCGTCACCTAATTGTACATTATTTGTTAACGGCGCTTCAACGATAAATACTGGTGGTGGACTGACGTATGTCCAATTTACCTCTGAGTCACCTTTCAATTCATCATAGGCTTGTGCCATAACAGTCGCTAATGGTTTAAATTCTGCCGGCATATCTGGTGAATCGATTAAACGTGTGCCGTTATCATCAAGTAACAAACTTCCCGCACTACCAATAACGACTAAACGGGTTGTTTTATGACCTTTTAAAATAGAACGTAAATGTTTTAGTGATGTAATGTGTAACGGAATATTTTCTCCCCATGCCCCAAAAGCATCAATAACAACATCGAAGTCTACCAAATCCACTAGCTCTAAAGCAAATAAATCCTTTTCAATAATAGCTACCTCTTTATTTGAAACTTTATTTGAATCACGTACAATTGCGGTCACTTCATGACCTTGTTTAAGTGCTTCTTCTACTAATAAAACGCCACTTTGACCTGCAGCTCCAATGATACCTATTTTCATAAAAATACCTCCATGTGATATGTGATGAACTACTCTTATCACTATATCAAACGTCTAGGTGTTTGAAAATTACGCACAATAAAGTGCCCTAGTACCCAAATGGAAACTGTTAACTTTCTTCTAACTGTAATTCTTCTTCAGCCATATAGGCTAATCCCCAAACAGCCATTGTTTCTAAAATCGGTTCAAGACTTCTTCCACGACTTGTTAGGCTGTATTCAACATGAGGAGGTGTCACAGGAAAAACTTCGCGATTAACTAAGCCTGATTTTTCCATCTCTTTTAAATTACTCGTTAATACTTTTTGTGTAATGCCACCAAGCGTTCGTTGTAAGGCATTAAAACGCTGTGTTTCAATTAATAATTCACGGATGATTAACACCTTCCATTTATTGCTTAATAAACTGACTGTTTTTTCAACTGGACATTGTTGTCCCACTTTCACACTCATTTTTTCACCTCTTTTTTTAAAATACCCATCACTCATCTTCAAACAACTCGTCGGCTAAACGGTCAATTTCAGCTTCGCGCTGTTTACGAGCATCGGTATCAATCGTAATAGTCGTATCACCAAAGACTAACACATCACCTACGTTGATATTTTTTGGTAATGTCGTTTTCAAAATATCTTCCATACCTGTTTCAAATTCTAAAACAGCCCATTCACCTTCAAAACGATCAATAATGCCTCTTTTATTCATAGTTACCGCCCTCCTCTCTTCCAAATGATTGAATCGCTTAACGGCTTATAAACGTCGAAGCTAACGTTGTTTTTTCCTGTTCTATTAAAAAGAGATGTCGAAAAGCTTCTTTGCCAATTTGATGTAAATGATGATCAATCGTTGGTATTTGTAGAATATCGCTCGTTAAAGACGCACCTTGCCCCATCACGTGTATATCTGAACGTTTAAACGTTTCTAAAGCTTTCACTACTCCAGCAGCAATCTCATCTCCATTTGTAAATATAGCATCAATTGTTGGTTGTTCCGTCATAAAATGTTGCACTGCGGCAACGCCATCTTCCATAATCGAACAATCACGATAAAATAACGTTTCTGGTAGTTCCCCATAAACTTCTCTATAAGCTTTTATAATCGCTCGTGTACTAGCGCTTTCAGATGCTTCACGGCTTACTGTCACTGCAACCCGTCGACAACCGGTTTCTCTTAAAAAAACCAACGCACTAACGAGTGCAGGATGACGGTCAATTGAAACTGAAGATATTGGATAATCCAATGTTTCTTCACAACATACAATTGGACCATATGTTTGATAATGAGCAATCATCGAAAAATCATTACATTTAGACGTAATAATTAAGCCATCAAAACTTTTTGCTTGCAGCTGTTTAAAGTAGTCTTCCTCAGTTTTTTTATCATAGTTGGTTGGCAATAAAGTGACCTTATACCCTTTTTCAAAGGCACTTTCAACCACGCCCGCAATGATTCTTTCAAAGTAAGGATAATTTGAAAACGGCATTACAATTCCTATATTTTTAGAACGTCCACTACTTAATGCACGTGCCGTATTATTGGGTACATAACCCACATCTTGCATGACCTTTTTTATCCGCTGTCTTTTTTCATCAGAGACATAGGGATGGTCGTTAATAACACGTGATACCGTTGTCACAGAATACCCCGATATTCTAGCAATGTCTTTGATATTCATTCATTACGCGCCCCTTTATACGTTCTTTTATTATCATTTCATAATTACAAATGGCATACATACTTAGGTTAACTTATGAAACCAGTTCCAAGTCAACTTTAAATCACATTGTTTTCTACAGACGAAAAAACAAGGTGTGTTGAGGATTGACCGTAACGAATCGCTTCATCGATAAACTGCTCTAACGTTTCCATTGTTGCCGTATTGATTTTCACTAAATAACTGTATTGCCCTGCTAAACGATGGCATTCTAATACATCCGGGTATGCAACACAAAACGTTTGAAAAGCTTTGCAATTGTGTGTCTCAAACAAGATATAGGCTGCCACATTTCTACCGAGAGCTGGCAATGAAATTTGTGTTTGGTAACCCATAATAATACCTTTTTCTTCCATTCTCACAACACGCTCTTTAGCAGCTGGAGCTGTGAGTGACACTGCAATCCCCAACTCTTTCATCGAAATCCGCGCATTATTTTGCATTAATTCCAATATTTTTGTATCCGTTGTATCCATTATACCCCTCATTTCTATAGTTTATTCATTAAAAAGCCTTAGATTATATACCAAATTATAGCATATCCTTTATTTTATAACTGTAACGTTTTCTGTCTTTTCGGTAAACTTATTGTTAAGGAGGGATTCATATGACAAAAACTTTATTACTTCTCGCTAACGGGTTTGAAGCTGTAGAAGCCAGTGTCTTTACGGATGTGTTCGGTTGGAATCAACTGGAAGGTGATGGTACTACTGAACTTATAACTGTGGGGCTTCACCCCCAATTAAAATGCACATGGAATTTCACAGTCACGCCTGAATTTTTAGTGAGCGAGGTTAATCTAGATGACTTTGATGCACTAGTTATTCCAGGTGGTTTTGAAGAAGCAGGTTTTTATAGCGATGCTTTTGATGCTCGATTTAGTAAAATCATCCGTCATTTTAATGATAATAATAAGCTAATCGCCACGATTTGTGTTGCTTCACTGGCCCTTGGTAATAGCGGTATTTTAAAAGGGCGCAAAGCGACAACATACAATCACCCTACCAGTATTCGCCGCCGCCAATTAGCCAACTTTGGAGCAAATTTAGTTGATGCTCCCATTGTAGTTGACAATAATATTATTACTTCTTCTAATCCAGGAACCGCCTTCGAAGTTGCCTTTTTAGCCTTAGAAAGATTAACCTCAAAAGAAAATTGTCATAAAGTACGTGAATTGATGGGCTTTTAACTTCTTAATAAGCTGTTTTTTATGTATTGTTTGTGCATTAATTATGTTTCAAATATATAAAAAAGATACCTTTATTTTTGAGGTATCTTCTTTTGGTTAGATAAAAGCGAAACTTCTTTGTCACTCTATCCAATCATTAATTTCTAGATTCTTGCCATTCCGTTGCTAAAACACCATATTTTATTGAATCATACCATTCACCTTCAAAAAAGCGCACTTGTCGAACGGTCGCTTCACAGGTCATACCTAAACGTTCCCCTAACTTAATCATTCGCTTATTCCCTGACCAAGTAGTAAAACCAATGCGACGTAATTCAGAATGGCTTTCAAACAAATAATCTAGCCACATAGAGCACGCAATCGCCCCAACACCGCGACCCCAATATTTATCCGTGTAGATACATAAGCCGAATTCTAACCACTTTTGAAGTTCAGGATCTACCCAATAGGCACTAATGGTCCCGATTATTTCATCATCACACATAATTATAAAACGATTTGGATTATCAACCCACTCTAGTTCTTTCTCAGCCATAAAAATAGCCTTTGTAAATGTTTTTTTTTGAAAGTATGGCCCATCCCACCTTTTCCAGCTTGCATCATTTTCTTTAAAACCAATCTCCCACAGTTTTTGTAAATCAGTCTGTTTAATCGGCCTTAACTCAATGCCTTGTTTCTTCATAAAAACACCTCGTTTGAAATTATTAGTATATTTTACTAATTATTAGCTTTTCACAGAAATAACTTGTTGAATAAAGTCATGCACTACACAGTTAATCCGCTTTTTTTACATTTTATACTAATACATACATATCTATCAAGTTATGATGTACCATAAAGGGTGATATTAGCTTCAACGTTCTAACGTTTAGCTCGTATACAATTAGATAAAAGGAGGTTTTATAATGTCAAAGAACGTAGATTTAGTAGAGGTTCGAGTGAAATCAACTACCAGTCGTGTTGCTGAAATGGTTTTAGGTATTATCGGTGGCATTTTTGGTATGATTGCAGGAGTTATGGCTTTATTCGTGGGAGGAATCGGTGCGGCGTTAGATGCAGAAGGTGGTACTGGTGTAGCTGGATTAGGTTTAGCCTGTATTGCCGTATCAGTTTTAGCATTAGTTTTATCTTGTATGATCAATAAAAAGCGTATTTTATTCGGATGGCTAATAATTATTTGTGGTATTTTAAATATTATTTTCGTTTCTGTGCTTGGTATTTTAAGTGGAATTATCATTGTTGTAGCAGGTATTCTTGCTTTAAGCAGAAAATAATTTAAACTACCGCTTCAATAGAAAAACACTTGCTGAAAATTAGATCCAGTAATAATGCCTCTCTTATAGTATCTTAGAGAGGAAACTACATTAACTGGATTTTTAAATAAATACGGAATGTCGCCTGTATCTTATAAAATTGAAAATGAAGGTTTGTCAGAGGATGAAGCTTTAAGAACCACTTCTCGCGATATGAAAATGTCTGGAGAAATTCAATTAGAACACGTGAAATATGGTCGCTAAATTACACAAAAAGAATCCCGTCATATAGACGAGATTCTTTTTTCGTGAAAAATAATATTCGTATCATTTGGAAATTATCAAAAAACTAAAATCCCTACTTTACCCATGCTTTATAGCTTAACTAGCCAAACATTCAGGGCACTTGCCATAAATTTCGAATTTATGACCATCGATTTGATAACCGGGTAAACTTTGACTCAAAAAATTCATCGGACACATATCAATTTCTTTTGTTGAACCACATTGAATGCAAATAAAATGATGATGATGCCCATGTACACAAGTTAAACGAAATTGTTTTTCACCATTCAATTCTGTTTCTTCGAATAAATCTAAATCAACAAATAGTTTTAAATTGCGATACACAGTATCAAAGCTTAATGTTGGAAAATCAGTTTTCATCGCATGCAATACATCTTTAGCCGTTAAGTACTTATTCTCCGTTTTAAAATACTCTAAAATAAACTCGCGTTTATCTGTAAATTTGTAGCCCTTATCTTTAAGGGTAGTCAATGCTTGATCGACACTAATTCCCATGAAAATCAGTCCCTTTCTTAATTTATATCTGGTTTTATTATAACATCATTCTATGTTTATTCAAATCGTATTGATTCTTATTTGCCTTCTAACTGATCCATTTCTTCAGCTGTTAGATGACGGTATTCACCAAGTTCGAGGTCAGCAGGCAAATCAAAGCCACCCATTTTAATTCGTTTAAGGTAGGTAACTTCCTTTTCAACAGCAATAAACATACGTTTAACTTGATGAAATTTGCCTTCATAAACAGTGATTTCTACTTCAGAAACGCCTTCACCACTTGTTAGAACGTTTAATTTAGCAGGCTGTGCTGTGAATTCTTCGTTAATAACAACGCCTTCTTCAAATGTTTTTACATCTGCAGCGGTCACTTCACCATCGATTTGCGCATAGTAGACTTTTTCGATGTGTTTTTTAGGTGATAACAAACGGTGTGCGAGTGGACCATCATTCGTAATCACCAGCAGACCTTCTGTATCTTTATCTAAGCGCCCGACTGGAAACAAGTCTTTGCGGTTATCTTCATCTGCAATTAAATCAATGACTGTTTCATGCATACGATCTGTCGTTGCAGTCACAACTCCAGCAGGCTTGTGCATAATATAATACAAATCACGTTCATAACTACGACGGGCTTCGCCATCGATTGTTATTGTATCTGTTTCAGGTGAAATATGTTGCTTTCCGTTTGTCATCACAACGTCATTAACAACAATACGGTGTTGTTTAATGTATTTACCACTTTCTCTTCGACTACAAATCTTTAAATCGTTCAACCATTTATCTAAACGCATAGTGCCTCCTATTTAACTCTGAATTTCATTCTTATTCTTGTGCCACGTTCACCTAATACACGATCAATTAAACGTGATTTCATTGATAGATACCCATAAATTAACATACCTATGACTGCACCTACACTGGTCATTAATAATGCTTCGCCACGATTTTTCGGCGTGAACATAAAGCCCATTAAGTAGTTAACTAACCATACACCTGCGAACATCGCTGCTGAAATGAGTAGCATTAAAACTGTTCGACGAATAACAACTGCCAAATGATAATCTGCATCACGTTGAATAACAACTAACGTTACCCAGATACCAACAATGAAACCTAGTGCTGTTGATGCAATTGCGCCATAAATACCCCATAGTTCAATCAATGGGTACTGTGTCACGACTTTAATAAACAGACCTAATACAAGTGAAAAAACTGTATAACGTTGTTGATCAATCCCTTGTAATATTGCTGTCGTCACCATGTAGAGTGAAAATAAAATTGCGACTGGTGAGTACCAGAATAACACTGTCGCTCCATCAGCTGAATCACCAAAGAACACAGAATAGATTGGACGTGCTAAAACCATCATCCCAATACATGCTGGAATAGTTACGAACATTAGCACTTGAAAGACATCGTCCAATTGTTTGTGCATTTCCTTAAATTTACCTTGAACATATGAGGTCGTAACGACTGGTAACAGTGCCATTGAAAAAGCGGTTGCCAAAGTTACAGGAATCAATACTAATTTATTTGCATTGAAATTTAAAAAGTTAAACCAATACAAAGCTTCTTTTGCACTATATGACATGTGCTGTAAAATACGAGTGACTGTATATTGATCAATCATTTGATACACAGGCATTGCGACTCCAATAGCGATAAACGGAATTGCGTAAACAAGCACTTCTTTGTATATCGAAATGAGCGATACTTTAGAACGTGACTGCTGAACTGGAATTGCTGCTTTTTCCTCGTAGGGTTTACGTTTGTAATACATCACAATCAATACCACTAAACTTGCCACTGCTGCAACAAAAGCTGCGAATGTCGCATAAGAAATTGCGGTAACCATTGAACCATTAAAGGTATATAATACCAAGAATGTTGCGACTAACATAAAGATAATACGAACAAACTGTTCAATTACTTGTGATACTGCAGAAGGCCCCATTGAGCCCTTCCCTTGAAAATACCCACGGATTAAACTCATTGAAGGAATAATAATTAATGCCCAACTGACAGCTCTAATAACGCGGGTAATATCATTATCCGACCAAACTGTTAATCCTTTTGCATCCACTGGATTGACCATGTGTGCAAATTGTGGTGCAAAGACATACATTAATACGAAACTCGCTACACCTGTTAGTGTCATGACGACTAAACCCGATTTAAACAAGCGTTGGCCAATTTCATAATCCCCAAGTGCTTCATACTTAGAAATATACTTAGCAACTGCTAACGGCAACCCTGCTGTCGCAACACTTAAAAATATTTGATACGGAATATAGCCATAGTTATATAACGACATCGCATCATTATTTTTAACAATTGCCGTAAATGGAATAATATAAATCAAACCTAATATTTTCGATATCAACGTTGCTACTGATAATATAAATGTTCCTCTTAATAAATTAGACCCCATGAATTCACCTGACACTTTCGTTCACTTTTTTTCACACACTTATTTAATTGATGACGACTTCTTCTATTTAAAAACTTTACACTATAGTTGAGTTTACTCTATCTGAATGAGAATAACAATTCTTTGTAAGTTTTCAGATAACTTCCATTGTTTTTTCACATTGCTTGAAATTTTAAAAAAGTAAGTTAAATATGAATTGACTTTAGTTTAATAAATATTATAATTGAATTAACTAATAAAAAGAGGTGAATGGCAATGGATGATTTAGATAAAAAAGCACTTTCCGAATTAATGGCCCATGGTCGTATTACTTGGGCAGAACTTGCATCACGTATGGACCTTTCAAGCCCTGCTGCTGCTGACCGTGTACGTCGTTTGGAAGATAAAGGCATCATTAAAGGCTATCATGCTGAAATTGATCCAGAAAAAGTAGGCTATGGTTTAACGGCATTTATTTTCATTACATTGGAACGCCCTGAACATACTGCTGAATTTTTACATCTCATTAAAGAGATTCCTGAAATCCAAGAATGTCATCATATAACAGGCGAGGATAATTATCTTGTGAAAGTTCGTTGCCACGGCACACGTGATTTAGATCGTATCATTACAACAGAATTAAGAGGCATGCATGGCGTCGTTAAAACAAAAACTGTGATTGTATTGGATACGCAAAAAGAAACAACGACAGTGCCACTTAAAAGCAACGACGAATAAATGAAAATCGGAGGTTAAGTCATGGCTTTTTCTAGTTTAAATGAATTATTGACACGAGCAACTACAGAGCAAAAAAAAGTTTACGAAATTATGCTCGAAACAGAAGAAAATCAAACAGGTGAAACTCGTACGCAACTTATGACTAAAATGGCTTTTCAATTTGATGTCATGGAAGAAGCTGTTCGTAAAGGCACCTATACACAAGTCGAAAGCAAAAGTGGTTTAACTGGTGGCGACGGTTATCGCGTACAACAGTATGCAGAGCGTGGTCACTCATTCGTTGCGCCTGAGACACTAACAGTGATTGCTAATGCCTTGGCTGTTTCCGAAGTTAACGCTAGTATGGGACGTATCGTTGCAACGCCAACAGCTGGCTCTGCTGGGATTTTGCCTGCAGTCCTTGTTCATTGCCTCGATTCGGGCCGCTTTGCTCGCAACGAGTTAGTAGAAGCTCTCTTCACCGCTTCTGCATTGGGGTTAGTCATCGCCAACTCCTCTTCTATCTCGGGGGCTGAAGGTGGTTGTCAAGCTGAAATTGGTTCCGCAACAGCCATGGCTGCTGGTACGTTAGTTGAATTAGCTGGCGGGTCACCTGAACAAGTCGGGAATGCTGTGGGCCTCGCAATGAAAAATAGTCTCGGTCTCGTTTGCGATCCTGTCGCAGGATTGGTTGAAATACCCTGTATCATTCGAAACGGTCTCCATGCACTTACAGCTGAAGCTGCCGCAGATATGGCGCTTGCTGGTGTTAAAAGTATCATTCCTCCAGATGAAGTGATTAAAGTAATGCATGAAGTCGGACAAAACATGCCGGTCTCATTGAGAGAAACTGGTATCGGCGGACTCGCAGGAACACCTACAGGCGAACGTATAAAAAAAGAAATCTTTGGTTATTCTCAACGAATGGAGGGAATTAGCGAATGAAATACGAAAGTGCTTTTGAAATAATCGGCCCTGTGATGGTTGGGCCTTCCAGCTCTCATACTGCTGGGGCGGTACGAATTGGTAATATTGCACGACAACTATGTGAATTTGAGCCTGCTGTTGTTCGCTTTGAATTGATGGGATCATTTGCTGAAACATATCAAGGGCATGGAACGGATTTAGCTTTGTTAGCTGGCGTTATGGGTTACACTACTTTTAGTGATGAAGTTGCTGATGCTAAAAAAATTGCTGAAGAACGCCAACTCCGCTATAGTTTCGATACTGTACCTGTGGGTAATTTCCACCCAAACAGCGTGCGCGTTATTCTAATTTCCGAAGATAATAAAGAACTCACACTCGTTGCTAGTTCTCTTGGTGGCGGTAAAGCTGAAGTACAAGAAATTGAAAAATTACCTTTAAAATTCACTGGTGAACAACCTACATTGGTCTTCTATCATGATGACTCAATTGGTTTCATTGCTGATATAACATTAGCGTTAACAAAACGTGGGTATAACATTGCGCGTTTTGCCAATGAAAGATGGAATAAAGGCGGAAAAGCCATTTCTATCTGTGTTGTTGATTCTGTTGTTTCTCAAAGTTTATTGGAAGAATTTAATGAAGAAGTACCAGCAATTACAAGAAGTTGTTTCATCCAAACCGTTTAACTTAATCCAACTGTAACAATCCTTTACACACTCTTAACATCCTTGCCTTACGAATGCAATGTGGATGTACTATAATAAATGTATAAGTTCATACCACACTAACTTATATACTTTTCATTTAAAAATATTCCTCCCCCAAATAGGAATAAAATATGAAATTTACTCCTCAATTCTAATGATTGAGGAGTTTTATTTTATATACGATAATACTTTAACAGTTTGTTAATAATTTAGTAACTGTTTTGTAAATTCCAGAGACTATACTTAATTTATAAGTTAACTACCACTTAACTTTTTCATTTTTCTCTAATTCCTCCCCCAATAGGAATAGTAGATTAAACCCACCGTCAATTTTGATGGTGGGTTTCTTATTGATAAAAACAGCCTACACTTTTTAATAGTTTATCCGTAGAAAAAAGGCAGTTAGACTTGCTTAACTATTATTCACAATTTGTTAATAATTTGGCAATTGTTTCGCAAAATCTACAGACTATACTATATTTATAGGTTATCTACCACATAACTTATATACACTTCATTTTTTTCATTTATTCCTCCCCCAATAGGAATATTGAATAATAAAAGAGCAACACCTTCCCCAATAGGTGTTGCTCTTTTTTATATCTTTATTATTCTTCCACAAACCGCTTCTACTTCTGCATCGTGCGTCACAATAATGACGGTACAACCTGTTTGGTTCAATTTTTTCAACAGTTGTAATACGCGTTCTCTATTTTTCCCATCGAGTGCTCCTGTGGGTTCATCAGCAAAAAGCACTTTAGGTTTTTGTAACAATAACCGCGCAATCGCCACGCGTTGTTGTTCCCCACCACTCAATTCATATACTTTATCTCCCAAAACATTAGTTAACCCGACTTCATCAAGCGCTTCACGTTTTAGTAAATCACGTTGTTTTCTTGGTGTACGGAAAAGTGGTATGTCTAAATTTTGCGAAACAGTCTGTTGATCAATTAAAGCATAGTTTTGAAAAAGAAAACCAAATGACTCACGATATAAACGTTCTCTTTGCTTTGCCTTATAGTTCGTGATGTCCACGTTATTAAAATGGATGGTGCCCGCTTCAACTCTATCCAATAACCCCATTATATTTAATAAGGTTGTTTTACCCTTGCCACTTTCTCCAGTTATGGCAATCATCTCACCTTCTTTCACTTTTAGATAAAAGCCTTTAATCAATTGCCGCTTGCCATATCCTTTCCATATATCAGTAACAGTTATCATTTTCACCCTCCTCTACTATTCTTTCAATAAAGATATTTGTTGACGTTTTTCTGCCCGTTTTAACATCACGTACATCACTGTAATTTCAACCAGGAATACGCTAATATACAACAACCAAAAATTTAGTTTCATAAATAACAACAACATTAGCGGTATAATCATTAAGGAGATATTTAGTATCATAAAGCGATAATGACGCTGACAAAAACCAATACCATGTGTCATTTGAATTAAATATTGCCTCTGGATATAGGTACCACTTATTAACCAAATCACCATCAGATTCGTTAGCAATAATAGGGGGAATATAAACGTTAGCACTCTGATATCTTGTTTGATATTCAGCCATTTTTGTAACGCTAACTCATAAACATCGTGGTCTTTTTTGATACGCTCCTGATAGTTTTTGTATTTTTCAGGTACAAGTAGTAATAATTCATCTGCACTTGATTCTTGCTGTCGAATACGGTGGCCCTCCCTATCTAATACTTTATTTTGCTCAAAATAATTGTCATTCACATTTAGAAAATAATCGTCATCGCAAATACACATAAAAGTAATTTTTTCATATAAGTTTAACCTCCAAAAAGGAGATAAGCTATATTTGCCATCCCCTTTTAATTGTCTCTTATTCCTTTGTCTTCCAATAATATTTATATTTCCCATGATAATTTTAATTAAAATTACGTTTGTACTCATACTTTTCTTTCTATTAGAAACTATCCCTTAAAAAATATGACTGATAGCAAAAATCATCACTGTACAAATCGCTTGAAAATATTAATAAAACCACACCCGGTTCCTTTCACATAATTTAATTTCAATACTCTCAAAAGCTTATTTTCAGTTGTTACTGAAGTAGGAAAATTAAAATACGAAATAATAACATCAGCGATAACCAATTGATATTACCCTAAACTGGCAATACGTTTTACTTTCTTACAGTTCAGGAGAATTACTAAGCTAACGCCTAAAATCACTGTAATGATTTCAACCGCTATATATTGTTTTTTATAAAAGTTGTTCTCAACAGGGGGATGTATTTTTATAGTTAACATTAATGGAATAGAATGGAGTCAATAACAAAAAAATGAGGTTTAAAACGGAGTCAACAATAGATTTCTTTAATTTAAGAGCATTAAACATACGGCCTGATTTTCACCATCAATTCACCTCTCCTCTTTCAAAGAAAAAAGAATTTTTTCGAGACTTTGCCTACAATCTGAGGATTAATTTTATTAACTCTTCTTTCTATTTTTCCGAGTATAACACACTATCAATCGTACTTACAACAGACAATACCCTTTAGAAAAACTTAAGTCTATTGAATCGCTATAAATTTTTATCACAACATAAAAAGCACCCTGACAATGTTGTCAGAGTGCTACTTGTTCTTTGAAAATCACCATTCACTTAGATCTAAGCAAACAGTTTTTGCTTTTGTTTTTTCCAAAAATCACAATTCACTTGGTGCTGATTGAACGGTTTTCGCTTTTAGTCTATCCAGCATTTCTCATCAGAAATTACCTTATTTCAAAAGCCTTGTTCGGCACAAATAGCCGAGCTTCGACTTTTTCCAATAATTACATTTCTATCGGATGTGAAAGTGCTTTTAGTTTATCCAGCTGTCACCGTTAACACCTGTGCAAATTTCACTTTTTCATGACGGCAGAGATAGCCGTTACTTCAAAAGTTACAATTCACTTGGTGCTGATTGAACGGTTTTCGCTTTTAGCCTATCCAGCATTTCTCATCAGAAATTACCTTATTTCAAAAGCCTTGTTCGGCACAAATAGCCGAGCTTCGCCTTTTTCCAATAATTACATTTCTATCGGATGTGAAAGTGCTTTTAGTTTGCTACAATGTTAACTAATTTATTTGGTACAACAATTACTTTACGGATTGTTTTACCAGCGATGTTTTCTTGGATAGCTTCATCTGCCATCGCCATTGCTTCAAGTTCATCTTTCGCTAAGCCATTTTTTATTTCAACGCGGCTTTTCACTTTTCCGTTGACTTGGAAAATAACTTCAACTGTATCTTCGTGCAACATCGCTTCATCATGTACTGGCCAAGCTACATAACTAATGTCTTCTTCATGTCCTAGTTTTTGCCATAGTTCTTCACTCATATGCGGAGCGATTGGCGCTAACAATTGTAAGAAGCCTTCAATGTGACCTTTGTATACTGTATCTGCTTTATATGCTTCATTAATGAATACCATCAATTGTGAAATTGCTGTATTGAAATGCAACACTTCATAATCAGCTGTTACTTTCTTCACTGTTTGATGATAAACGCGGTCAAGACTGCCGTCATTCGTTGCTACGATTTTATCTTGTACTTTTTCAGCACGTTCGTCAATTAACAAACGCCAAACACGGTCTAAGAACTTACGTGCCCCATCAAGTCCATTGACACTCCATGCAATACTTGCATCTAATGGCCCCATGAACATTTCGTAAACACGCAATGCATCTGCACCATATTGCTCAACTACATCATCAGGATTAACAACGTTTCCACGAGATTTACTCATTTTTTCATTGTTTTCCCCTAAAATCATACCTTGATTATACAATTTTTGGAAAGGTTCTGGTGTAGGTACAACTCCGATATCATAAAGGAATTTATGCCAGAAACGTGCATAAAGCAAGTGTAATACCGCATGTTCTGCCCCGCCTAAGTACATATCTACTGGCAACCATTCTTTCAGTTTTTCAGGGTCAGCTAACATCTCTTTGTTATCTGGATCAATATAACGTAAGAAGTACCAACTTGATCCTGCCCACTGTGGCATTGTATTTGTTTCGCGACGTCCTTTCAAACCTGTTTCAGGGTCAACAACATTCAACCATTCTGTGGCATTTGCCAATGGTGATTCTCCTGTACCTGATGGTTTTATATGTTCCATGTATGGCAAGTTAACTGGTAATTCTTCTTCCGGAACAGTTGTCATTGTACCATCTTCCCAGTTAATAATTGGAATTGGCTCGCCCCAATAACGTTGACGAGAGAATACCCAATCACGAAGGCGATAAGAAACTTTTGTTTCTCCGTGTTTATTTTCTTCTAACCATTGAATTGCTTTTTCAATCGCATCTGCTTTGTTCAAACCGTCTAAAAATTCAGAGTTGATGTGTGTCCCTTCGCCTGTAAAAGCTTCAGTTGTAACATCGCCACCTTCAAGCACTGGAATAATTGGCAGATCAAACGTTTGTGCAAACTCATAATCACGTTCATCGTGTGCAGGAACAGCCATAATAGCGCCTGTACCATATGTTGATAATACATAATCTGCAATCCAAATCGGTACTGCTTTACCATTAACTGGGTTAATTGCATAAGCACCTGTAAAAGCACCTGTTTTTTCTTTTGCTAAATCAGTACGCTCAAGGTCACTCTTCAATGCTACTTCTTTTTGATAGGCTTCCACGGCCGCTTTATTCTCAGCTGTTGTAATTTTTTCTACCAACGCATGTTCTGGTGAAAGCACACAATATGTTGCACCAAATAATGTATCTGGACGCGTTGTAAATACAGCAAACGAAGCATCATGGTCTTTAACGGCAAAATTAACTTCTGCTCCATAAGAACGACCAATCCAATGACGTTGCATTTCTTTAATGCTTTCCGGCCAATCAACCAAGTCCAAATCATCCACTAAACGATCCGCATAAGCTGTGATTTTAAGCATCCATTGGCGCATAGGGCGTCTTACAACCGGATGTCCACCTCGTTCACTCAAGCCATTGATGACTTCTTCATTCGCCAATACAGCACGTAATTCTGGGCACCAGTTGACTGCGACCTCATCAACGTATGCCAAACCTTTATTATAAAGTTGGATAAAAATCCATTGTGTCCATTTATAGTAATCTGGATCTGTCGTATTAACTTCACGGTCCCAATCGTAAGAAAAACCTAATGAGTTAATTTGACGACGAAATGTTTCAATATTTTTAGCTGTAAATTCCTTGACATCATTTCCTGTGTCGATTGCGTATTGCTCAGCTGGTAATCCAAAAGCATCCCAGCCCATTGGATGAAGCACTTTAAAACCTTGTGCACGTTTCATTCGCGCTAAAATATCAGTTGCTGTATAACCTTCAGGGTGTCCAACATGCAAACCAACGCCTGAGGGATAAGGGAACATATCTAATGCGTAAAAATTACCTGCTGTTCCGCCTTTTTCAGTTTTAAAGGTACTTTGTTCTTTCCAGTATGATTGCCATTTTGGTTCAATCAAACGATGATTAAATGTCATATTATTATCCCCTTTTTCATATTATTAACGATGATAGTTACCGTTTTTGGACATAAAAAAACGCCCCAAAAAGCCATCAATCGACTTTTCGGGACGAGAATTTGCTTCCCGCGGTACCACCCGGCATTAACACACCAAAATATAGTGTATCCACTTCAATTTCTTAACGCGAAATGCACGTCTCCAACTACTCTTTTCACTGGAGCACTTAAGGATGAGTTCACAATTCGTGTTGATTAGCTCGCACCACCCGCTAACTCTCTCAACAACACAGCCTTGCTACTAGTTCCTATCATCGTTTTTATTCTATACTCCTTATTGTAGTCAATAACTGCCTATTAAGCAAGTGTCAGATTGAATAAAACTACTTACATATGCGGTTAATTCTCACTTAGGTGTCTGTTCCAAAAGTGCATAATAAAAATTAAACTGTTCTTTTATGCATTAGAACTACTTATTAAGGATTTTATAGATGTCTTAATAACGTGCACCAAACAAAAACGAACTTACTCCATTAGTGAATTCGCTTTTGTTGTTTTTTGTATAAAGCGAAAGAGAGCGCATTAATCGTTCTCTCTTTGTTTATAGCTAGGAATGCTTCTTTCTGATTTTATTAACAATTAAAGTAAGCACTATATAAATAATTGTAACTACACTATATTTTCCCAGAAAAAAGAAAATCCTTTGAGGGTTTTCTGTTGGTACTGTAAAACATATATCACCAATCGCTGTGACGACGAATATTATCATAGCTACTATAAATAACTCTTTCATCAATTTAACCTCAACCTTTCTCTGATAAATATCTATCGATCAGGCTAACGCCTAATTTTATTAATAATTGCTGTAAGAGCTGAATAAATAACGATTGTGATAACAAACTCTCCCACAAAAAAGAATACTCGTTGGGGATTCTCTGTTGGAATTGTGAAGAATGTTTCACCAGTAATCATAACGGTGAAAATGATAATGCCTCCTAGAAAAAAATTTCCCATAAATTAGGACCATACCTTTCTATTAAATATCTATATAGCCATTATTTTTTTCTTGTCTCGCTTGTCTATTTGTTTGGCAATCATGCCACCAACATCTGAAAAATTAAGTGCAAATATTACAGCACCTGAAACTGCCCAAGCTAATTTAGGTGCTCCCCATGCAGTCAATCTACTTTTCACAGTACGACTAAAGAC
>NZ_JAFYUW010000068.1:0-4858 GCF_017549435.1 Brochothrix sp. | reverse complement strand
TGATAAGCGTCCCCCCTCACATAATTACAGTATAACTTTTCTAAAAGCAAAATCAAAGGTGCCTGCCTTATACAAGACTAACGACACCTTTGACTTCTATTTTAATCCTTCTTGCTGTTTTATTCTACTACCTATCTGTTCAAGGAGTGAACACTTCCAAACAATTATTATGCTGTTTTAATCTTAATAAGATGCCCCTATTTTCACTTAGAAAAACCGGCTTTAGAGGCTGCGCCAGAAACAACCAATGCCCCTAATATAAGTACCAACATTACCCATGCAAAAGAAGCAGCGCCATAGTCATTTAACAACAACGCACCAATAATCCCAGCAATACCAATTCCTGAATTCCATGCTGTGACTAGCATGGACTGTGCCACATTAGCCGATGCTTGACCAACATCAGCAATCGCTGTTTGTAGTAATGTCGGTGCGACACCAAAAGTTAATCCCCATAATCCCATTGAAATCCCAATTAGTATAGGTGTTGTCGTATACAACCCAAATAAAAGTGCGGCCAAAGCAAAGATAGTTAATGAACTCAACACCAATATTCGTAAATGTCGATCGATTAATACCCCCACTAAAAACAAGCCTACGATTGTAGTCACACCAAAAATAAAGAGCATCACATCTACACGTGCTTCCAGTCCACCTAAAGTGAGATAAGGCCCAATATAGCTGTAAAGGATATTATGCGCAAGCATCCAAGTAAAGGTAACAAATAGAACACTCCGCACGCCCGGCAATAATAAAACTTGTTTTAACGTCGTACGTTGTCCGACGGGTTGTCCCTCAAAATTAGGCATGTTAAGACTCATCCATATCAATAAACCAGCTGCTATAACTGATATAGCAGCAAAGATAAATCGCCAGCCTACTAAATTACCAAAAAAGGTACCTATTGGGACGCCTAATGCTAACGCTAGTGGCGTTCCCATCATCGCCACAGCCATCGCGCGTCCCTTTAATTCATAAGGGACTAAACGTCGTGCATAAATGGCAACAATCCCCCACAAAACACCCGCTACAACACCCACTAAAAAGCGTGCGATTAATAACACGGTATAATTTGTAGCGATAGCTGTAATGCTATTAAAAAGTAAAAAACCAGCGATACAAGCTAATAATAGTGGTTTACGAGACCAAGTTTGTGTTAATGCTGTTAATGGCATTGCCGTAAGAACTGATCCTATCGCAAAGACTGTGATAAGTTGACCTACTCTTCCTTCCGATATAGCTAGACTATCGCTCATAGGCAATAATAAGCCCGCTGGTAATGTCTCTGTTAAAATACAAATAAAACCTGATAATGCCAAAGCCAATAATGGCGCCCAAGGTAAATGTTGTTGCTTTTCTCCCATAATAAAACCCCTCTTCTTTTGTATCAATGATTGACGATTCGAAAATCACATCATCTATCCATTATACGAGGGAAAAAGCTAGTTAAGAATCGCTTTTTAACGGAGTTTCATTTAATAAACCGTTAAATACAAAGTATTTTTATCAAAAAACCTTTAATCTCTAAAACAGTAATTTAATGGTGTATCATGCTATACTTACGGTATTTTAAACCTAAGGAGTGAAACGTCCACTATGGATACTATTGATAAAGAAATACTAAAACACTTACAAACAGACGCTCGTCTTTCAATGACAGCCATTGGGAAACGCGTTAATTTATCACAACCCGCTGTAACCGAGCGTATTAAACGTTTAGAAGAACAAGCAATCATTGATTCTTACCAAGCTGTCATCAACCATGAAAAAATTGGCAAACCACTCGTGGCATTTATTATGTTCCGCACATACAGTTGCGATAACTTTTTGGCATTTTGTGAAACCTGCCCAGAAATTAGTGAATGTCATCGTATTAGTGGTGAATATAACTATTTAATAAAGGCTGTGGTGAGTGAAACAAAAGCGATAGAACGATTGGAAAATGAGTTGATTCCATTCGGATGTGCCTCAACACTTGTATCATTATCCTCACCGATTCCTTCCAAAATTTCACTACCTGAAGATGCGTTTTTAAAACATTAAAAGATACATCTTAACTCTTTATTTATAGACTTTTTTGATATTTAGCACTGATTGAATCCATATTAACTGCCGTAGCCACTAGATTACCATCTGCTGCTGCAAGCATCAATGAACTGGACTTTAATGTTCTGTATTCACCAGCAACATAAAGATGAGGGATTGTTGTTCGTCCTTGATCATCTGTAATAATTTGTTGGTTATTATCAAAATCACACCCAAGTTCTTCAGCAAAAGTAACCGAACGTTCATAGTCAGGCACAACAAAACCACCTTGGCGCTCAATGCTACGTCCTGTTGTAAAAGTTATCGCTTCTAACATCCCCTCTTTGCCTATTAAACTAGCAATTGGCGTGGTCTCAATTTCTATACCCTGCCTTTCAAACAAATCGTTAGTTTCATTTGATACAGGCTGTCCATTAGTAGCGATAATTAAATCATTTGTCCAATTACTCACTAACTGTCCAAGATGACGAATAGTGCCTTCATTCTCTGCAATCACAACAAGTGCTTTATCTCGCAAAGGGTAAGCATCACAGTAGGGGCAACTGAATAAAGAACGCCCATAATATTGTTTGATCGGTAATTTCATCGAAAAACGTTCTTGAATACCAGTTGCCAATACCACACGTTCTGCTAAACAACGTCCACCTGCAGTGGTTTCAATCAAAAACTGATGAGCCATGGTCTGTTTCAGCTCTATAACTGTTTCAGAAACCACCCTCACATTCTCGTAGGCGTCAACATCTTGACGTGCCTTATCACGCAACTCGCTTGGCGTAATACCATCACGTGTTAAAAAGCCATGTGATTTTTGTGTCACACGGTTACGATTGGTACTATTATCAAACACGACGACTTTTTTTAATGATATACCCAAATAGAGCGCTGCACTTAAGCCAGCCGCGCCACCACCAATAATTGCAACTTCAAATTTCTCCATTCTATTCACTCTCGCTTTCTTATCGTGGATATTAAAGACTCTTATTATCCATGATTAGCATAAAAGAAAAAAGCGCACGCGTCAACCATTGTCGCTTTTCTTAGTCACACCTTTAGAACCAGAAATTATTTTATTTGATGGGCAACATCGATAATTCGTTTTTGTTTAAGCTGCCGTTCCATTTCAGTCTCTGCTTCAAGCATCACTTGATGTACCAAACAATGTTCACCATGCTGTGGATCACATTCAAATAATGATGCTTTCCCTTCAATTGCTTGAATCACATCGAGAAAAGAGACATCATTTTTATTTGCAGCTAAACTATAACCACCCTGTGCGCCAGAACTTGAAAGAACTAATCCTTCTTTTACTAACTTTGCTAATATTTTTGATAAGTACGTCGTTGATACACTTAATTCAGTCGCTAAGCTTTGCACCCCAATACTTGTTTTCTCTGTTTTATTTGCTAAGGAGAGCATGGCATGTAATGCATAGTTTGTCGCTTTCGAATACTTCATTGTTCATCCCTCTTTCTTACATCATTTCGCATAACTCCAGTATAGAACAAAATTGTCGTTATTTATAGTGAGGGGACTAGCTACATCTCAAAATGCTAACTTCACGAAAGATGCCCCTTTACTGTAATAACGACTTTTCCTTTCGTCTTACCAGCCTCAACATAATCCAACGCAGCCTGTGTCTCTTCAAAAGTGAAAATTTTATCTATAATAGGTTTGATGACACCTTTTTCTATCAAATGAGTAATTTTTTCCAATTGAATACCGTCGGCACGTTTCATAAAATAGTGATAGCTCACCTCATGTTTCTTCGCTAATGAGTGCACTTTGCGTGCATTAATTGCAAGCGCTAACTGAATCGCTTGTGGCAACTCTTCTCTTTTAGCAAAAGCTTTATCAGGTATGCCTGCAATTGAAACGATTTTTCCTTTTGGCTTGAGAATTGAAAAAGCCTTGATAAGATCATCGCCACCTCGTGTATCAAATACACCATCATAATTAGTTAATTGTTTGCTAAAATCAGTTGTTTGATAATCGATAAAAAGGTCAGGATGTAATGAATTTATTAATTCGCGCCCACGTGGGCTACCTGTTGTTGCCACATAAGCACCTAAGTGTTTTGCGATTGGAATCGCAACGACACCCACACCACCAGCACCCCCTGGAATAAAGATTTTTTGACCGGGTTGAACATCCAACCATTCAGTTAAAGCTTGATAAGCCGTTAAAGCTGTCAGTGGTAATGAAGCGGCTTCTGTAAAGCTGAGATTACTTGGTTTCAAAGCCGCGTATTGTTCTCCAACGACAAAATACTCTGCAAAACTGCCCCAACGGTCGGCACTCGCTGCTCCATAAACCGCATCACCCACTTTAAAACGTGTCACCTCTGCGCCAATCTTCGTAACAATACCAGCAAAATCATTGCCTAATGTTAAGGGTAATTTTTTAGGACGCACAGCTTTTAATGCACCATCACGTAATTTGTAATCAACGGGGTTCACGCTAGCCGCATAGACTTCGATTAAAATATCATGAGCGCCAACAGCAGGTATTTTTACCTCTGTTAAAATAACTTTTTCATCTTTGCAATATTGACTAATTTGCATTGCTTTCATTCCGCTTCACTCCTATCAATTTATCGTGATTAAAGCTTTTAATTTCTACAATGCTAAGTGTAAAACAAGTAGGGATTGAACGCAAAAATAAGAACTTCATTCAAAATAATACATAATGAGATAAATGACTATAGTATTTTGACGATTTTAAAATTTTTTATTACATTCATTTAATTAATGATAATGTTAAATTAACAGCGTTATCGATTAGCAATCGATTGATACCTGATTTCAACAATACC
>NZ_JAFYUW010000067.1:0-3742 GCF_017549435.1 Brochothrix sp. | reverse complement strand
TACAATATCGTTGCCATTGTACGGGCTGTTTTCGTTTTTATTCGTATTAGCGCTCAAATAAGAAATCACGAAATACTACGTTACCTAAAAAACGTCCTTGTCGTGATAATTTAACTTGGTCACCTTCCACTTGCATCAAACCTTTATCCACAAAACGATTAATCGGTTCATGATATACATCAAACATGTCTTTACCGAATTTTTCTTTAAAGTGAGAAATAGAAACGCCTTTTGTACGGCGTAATCCTAAAAACATTTCTTCTTCAATGTGTTCATTTAAACCTAAATCTTTCGTTTGAAATGTAGGTAATTCTCCTGCTTCTAAGGGCGTCATGTATTTCTTCAGTGGACCGGCATTAGAATAACGTGTATCACCAAGAAATCCATGCGCGCCTGCACCAAATCCGTAATATTCTTCATTTGCCCAATACGTAATGTTATGGCGACTTTCATAACCAGGTTTGCAGAAATTACTTATTTCATACTGTTGGCGACCATGTGCTGCCATTGTATCCATCAAGTAACCATACATGTTAGCTTCTGCATCTTGTCCAGGTAAGATTAACTTCCCTTTTTGCATCAAATTATAAAAGATTGTTTTAGGTTCCACGATTAAAGAATATGCTGAATAATGTGGTAAATCAAGAGCGAGTGCTTTTGATAGCGTATCTTTAAAATCTTCTTCTGTTTGTCCAGGAAGACTAAAAATTAAATCAATTGAAATATTTTCAAAACCAACTTGGTGCGCATTTTTTACTGATTGATAAACATCAGCTACAGTATGAATACGTCCAATTTTTTTCAAAAGGTCTTGATTAAAACTTTGTACGCCCATACTTAGACGATTAACGCCGTGCTGACGCATAACTTCTAACTTATCAAGCGACAAATCACCAGGATTAGCTTCAAATGAAAATTCACCTGTAGCTTCATCATAAGGTAATAACTCGCGAATACCACCACAAAGTTTATCAAGTTGTTTTGGTGTAAGCGTTGTGGGTGTTCCCCCTCCAACAAATATTGTTTCAACGTTTTCAACGGGTCGTTCCTCAAGGCGCATTTTCATCTCTAGTAATAACGTATCGATGTATTGATCTACAGGCTGCCCCTCTAAAAATACCTTGTTAAAATCGCAGTAATAGCAAATGTGTTCACAAAATGGAATGTGTATATAAACGGCTGTCATTATTGGCCTTCCTTTCTTACTCAACGTTCTTTATTTTACGTGAAGCTACCTTTTTATTCAAGTCGTTCGTTTTATTAAAAAAATCCTACAGTATGATACAGTCTATCGATTTCTTTTAACACATTAATTTTATTCTACAGATACTAAGACTCTTAAGTTAATGATTGCCTCAAAAAAGACCTCTCAAGTAAATGAGAGGCCGTTTGTTACTATTTTTTTAACCAATTGCGAAAACGTTCTTCCATAGTACCAATACTATCTTCAACGCGGTCATTTAATTTATGTTTACGATTTTCTTGTAATTTAGTAATCGCTTCTTCACGTAACTCTGCTTCAACTTCTTGCGCATGTAACACTTGAAATTCCACAGTAACAGCTGGTTCACGTACAACCGTATGAGCGCCACGTTCGTTTAAGTACTGGTCCAATAAACCATTTTCTTCCTCTTCTACAATTAACAAGAGTGCACTTTGATTTAATGCAAGGTTATTATTAATTGCTTCAACGATCGTTTTATCGTCAATCGATGCACTTCCCATTAATGGACCTAAATCTGGTCCTAATAATGCCCCTAATGGACCGTCAATAATTTCAACAATCCCACCAATTAAACCTCCGGTGGACCAACTATCATCTGTTTTATCAACGTTGAAGCCATCATATCGAGAAATACCTGTGGCTGTTTTTTTTAGCACAACTGCAGTTAGGACACTAAAACCTGCCATACTGCTGCGTAAATCGGATAATGCATTTTCACTTTCTGTGTTTCGGTTAAAAAGTACCGATACAATATTGATCATAGTCATCATCTCCTCTTCCCTTTCACTATAGGCTTGTTGACAGAAAAATTCAACTGAGAGCTTACAGCATTTTCAAGAAGATGCTTCATTGGTTACTTTTGTGTTTTTTCAAGCGCTTGTTCAATATCCCAAAGGATATCATCTATATTTTCTAATCCAATAGAAAGACGTATTAGGTCGGGTGTAATTCCAGCTTTAGCTTGATCTGCTTCTGATAGCTCAGAGTGCGTTGTACTTGCTGGATGAATAACTAATGATTTAGAATCACCAACATTTGCAAGCAATGAAAATAACTTTATGCTATCAATAAATGTTTTTCCAGCTGTCACACCACCTTTAATTCCAAATGTAAAGATTGAACCTGCGCCTTTAGGTAAATATTTTTTCGACAAGTCTTGATAAGGATTTCCGTCTAATTCAGGATAACTCACCCATTCAACAGCAGGATGCTCATTTAAATAGTTTGCCACCGCTCGAGCATTTGACACGTGTCTTTCTACACGCAATGATAAAGATTCTAATCCTTGTAATAAATAAAAGGCACTCTGCGGACTAATTGCTGCTCCAGTATTACGCAATAATTGCACACGCGCTTTGAGAGCAAAGGCTACGTCCGGAACATCAGCAT
This sequence comes from Brochothrix sp., assembly GCF_017549435.1. Taxonomy (NCBI): domain Bacteria; kingdom Bacillati; phylum Bacillota; class Bacilli; order Caryophanales; family Listeriaceae; genus Brochothrix; species Brochothrix sp. The sequence continues at coordinate 1,128 of NZ_JAFYUW010000067.1, read as the reverse complement.
ATACTAACCCACTATAACTTTCATCAGGCGTTGTAAAGTCGGGAAACTTACCACTTGCTCGCCAATCAAATTTACCACTGTCTACTAAAATACCGCCTAAGGTTGTCCCGTGACCTCCAATAAATTTAGTTGCAGAGTGTACAACAATATCAGCTCCAAAATCAAACGGGCGAATTAAATAGGGCGTTCCAAATGTGTTATCAATGATAAGTGGAATATTATTTGCATGAGCCACCGCTGCTACAGCTTCAATATCTAACACATTGATACGCGGATTCCCTATTGTTTCAGCAAAGATTGCCTTTGTATTAGGTTTAATCGCTGTCTCAAAATTAGTGCTATCATCTGGATCTACAAAACTCACAGTGATTCCTAATTTACTTAACGTTGACTTAAACAATTCGTATGTTCCACCATATAATGTGCTTGCTGCAACAATATGATCACCTGAGTTAGCCACGTTTAAAATCGCATAAAAAATAGCTGAAGCGCCCGAAGCAGTTGCCAAAGCAGCTGTCCCACCCTCTAATTGTGCAATTCTCTGTTCAAATACATCTTGTGTCGGGTTCATAATTCGTCCGTATACATTACCTGGCTTACGTAGCTGGAAGAAATCAGCTGCTTCTTCTGCATTTTTGAATACGAACGATGTTGTTTGATAAATTGGAACAGCTCGTGCCCCTGTTGTTGGATCGGGTTCTTGCCCCGCATGGATTTGTAAGGTTTCGAATTGAAACTGATGTTCTTTTGTCATTTTAACCGCTCCTTTTAATGTTATTAATCAAATAACTTATGTAGAGAAGGTGCATTAAATACAAAAAAGCCGTCTCTTCTAAAAGAGGCAGCTTTTTACAATGCTGAACTCTCATCTTTCAGGTTTAAACCTGCAGGAATTAACACCATACGCATAACGCTGGTTGTCGGGTTTCATAGGGCCTGTCCCTCCACCACTCTAGATAAGAATTAATAAAGATAACGCCAGTCATCTTATTAATCGGTTTATTTAATTGTTTCTATCATAACTGATGCTTTATTCGTACGTCAAGTATTTGTTTGAATTTTCAGTTATTTAATCGAAGTGTTCCATTGTGCTTTAAACTAAACTATCGATTGGTACTCACTTAATTT
>NZ_JAFYUW010000066.1:0-18316 GCF_017549435.1 Brochothrix sp. | reverse complement strand
CGACGGCAATTAATAATTTGCGACTTTTGAAGATAGGACGAAATGTGACAAATAGATAAAAAACGTTGTGATTTTTAAGCGCTTTCACTCGTATAATGATACGTTATAGCGTAAACTAAAAAGTGAATAAAAGACATAGGAGGAACCTCATGAAGCAAATTCAATTAGGTCAATCAAATCTTAAAGTATCGGATATCGCATTAGGTTGTATGAGAATGAGCAGCTTAGAAATTAGTGAAGCAGCAAAAGTATTAGACGCTTCTATTGCAGGAGGTATCAATTTCTTTGATCATGCTGATATTTATGGTGGTGGAGAATCAGAAGTAGTTTTTTCGAAAGCGATAAAAGAACTGAATGTTTCACGTGAAAACTTAATTTTACAATCAAAATGTGGTATTACTAAACAAGGTTTTAATTTTTCAAAAGGGCATATTGTTGATTCTGTTGATGGTATTCTTAAGCGTTTAGACACAGATTATTTAGATTTGTTAGTTTTACATCGTCCAGATGCTTTAATGGAACCTGAGGAAATTGCATCTGCATTTAATGAGTTAGAAAAAAATGGCAAAGTTCGTCAATTTGGTGTGAGTAATCAAAACCCTCAACAAATTGAATTATTAAAAACAGCTATTGAACAACCTTTGGTTGTAAACCAACTTCAATTTGGCTTAAAACATACGGGAATGTTAGATGAAGGGTTTAACGTTAATAACATCTATCAAGGTGAGCAACCTTCAGCTGGCTTATTAGAATACAGTCGTCGTGAAAAAATGACAATACAAGCATGGTCGCCTCTACAGTATGGTTACTTTGAAGGTGTTTTTATTGGACACGAAAAATTCCCGGAATTAAATGCTGCCTTAGACAAACTAGCTAATAAATATGAAGTCAGTTCGTCAGCAATTGCCATTGCTTGGATTTTACGTCATCCAGCAAAAATGCAAGTTTTACTGGGAAGTATGAATGTCTCTCGCATTGAATCAATGATTAAAGCGACAGATGTTTATTTGACTCACGAAGAGTGGTACGATCTTTATAAAGTAGCAGGTAATATTTTACCATAAGAATTTGAACACAAAACGACACTTCTGAAATAGGGGTGTCTTTTTTTCTAGGAACGAGTGAAAAAGGACTAATAAAACGATATACTAATAATGGATAAAAAATCATAGTATAACGACCTAAAGGAGTGATAGTTAGATGTTAACACCGTCAGAAATTTTAGAAGTCACGATTGAAAAAGGTAGGGGAAAAGTAGATACTGGTTTTATTCAAAAAATGATTTTAGGGTTTGTTGGGGGTGCGATGATCTCCTTGGGCTACTTAGCCTATATTCGAGTGATAGCATCGATAACGGATTGGGGTAGTTTTGCAAATTTAATAGGAGCTGCCGTTTTTCCAATTGGGCTTATTGTTATTGTGATGGCAGGTGGGGAATTGATTACAGGAAATATTATGGCTGTTGCGACTTCTTGGTTTGCCAAACGAGTAACGATGAAAGAGTTATTATCGAATTGGTTAGTGATCACTTTTGCCAATCTGTTAGGGGCATTGTTTGTTGCCTATTTTTTTGGACATGTTGTGGGTTTGACCAGTAGCGCTGAATACTTACATAAAACAGTCGCAGTCGCTACAGCTAAAACCGATGCAACAGCTTTACAAGCTTTTATATCAGGCATAGGTTGTAACTGGTTTGTAGGTTTGGCAGTTTGGCTTGCTTATGGTGCGAAAGATGCTGCTGGTAAGATTTTAGCGATTTGGTTCCCAGTTATGACCTTTGTAGCCATTGGTTTTCAACATAGTGTCGCAAATATGTTTGTCATCCCAGCGGCCATCTTCGAAGGCGAATCTTCTTGGTTAGCGTTTATCCAAAATGTTATTCCAGTGTATTTTGGAAATGTTGTTGGAGGAGCAATCTTTGTAGCAGCCATTTACTTTTATGGCCTTAAGAAAAATAAATAAGTCAGAGAGCCGTATTCTAATATCATGTTTAGAATGCGGTTTTTTTAGGTGTAAATGAGTTAGGTCGATAGTACCTTTATAATTGGACTAGACAGATTTTTGGTGCAATTTTTATTTGTTTCTTGTATGATAATAAGAGGTAACGCTTACATGATAATGTAGCAGTCATTTGTTAATTGATGAATTAACAAGTGATTTAGATTAGAAATAAAAGAGTGCGCTTACATATATCAAGGAGGGAAATAATATGACAAATTATCAATTTCCAAAAGATTTTTACTGGGGCTCTGCATCTAGTGGACCACAGTCAGAAGGTCGCTATGAAAACGATGGTAAGGGCGATAACATTTGGGATTTATGGTACAAAGAGCAACCGGAATTATATTTCAATACTATTGGACCAGAAAAAACATCACAAGCTTATACGCATATTAAAGAAGATGTCGCCTTGTTAAAAGCAACTGGACATAACTCTTTCCGAACTTCTATTCAGTGGAGTCGTTTAATTCCAGAAGGCCGTGGAGCGATTAATCCTGCAGCTGTAAAATTTTATAATGAACTAATTGATGAATTGTTAGCGAATGACATTGAACCCTTTATTAATCTATATCATTTTGATATGCCAGTGGTGCTTCAAAAAGAGGGCGGTTGGGAAAATCGGAAAACAATTGATGCCTATGTGGCCTATGCAACGGCCTGTTTTGAATTGTTTGGTGATCGTGTCAAAAAATGGTTTACACATAATGAACCGATTGTTCCAGTCGAAGGCGGTTACCTTTATGGTTTTCACTACCCACATGAGGTGAGTTTTAAAGCAGCTGTTCAAGTAGGGTATCATGAAATGTTGGCCAGTGCTAAAGCAATAGCAGCTTATCGTGCATTAGGTAAAATCGGTGAAATAGGTATCATTTTAAATTTAACGCCAAGTTACGCACGCGATGAAAATAATCCGTCTGATGTAAAAGCTGCTCAATTTGCTGATGGTTTCTTCAATCGTTCTTTTTTAGACCCCTCAGTACTGGGAGAATACCCAGCAGACTTAATTGATGATTTACGCTCTGCAGATGTTTTACCGAGTTACTTAGTAGAAGATTTGGAAATTATCAAAAATAATACAGTGGATTTATTAGGCATTAATTATTACCAACCACGTCGAATTCAAGCGCGCGAAAATCCACATGAATGGTCAGTACCGATGCCAGAGGATTTCTTTGAGACTTATGACATGCCAAATAAAAAGATTAATCCTTACCGTGGCTGGGAAATATACGAAAAAGGTATTTATGATACATTAACAAATATTCGCGAAAATTATGGCAATATCCCATGTTACATTTCGGAAAATGGGATGGGTGTTGAGGATGAAAGTCGTTTTATTGATAAGCAGGGACAGATTAATGACGATTACCGTATTGAATTTGTTAGTGAACACTTGAAATATGTCCATCAAGCCATTACGGAAGGTTCTAATGTGCGTGGCTATCATATGTGGACTTTTATTGATAACTGGTCATGGTTAAACGCGTATAAAAATCGTTATGGTTTTGTATCGCTCGACTTAGAAAATGACGGCAAACGAACGATTAAAAAAAGTGGTCATTGGTATAAAAAAGTTTCCGAAAACAACGGCTTTGAAGATTGAGAAGGAGGAATTTAAATGATTAAAATTATCCCTAAAGAAGATTTTGAAATTGCCCATCGTTTGCGGGATTATTGTTTTACACCCTATAGTGGTGAACGTCGTAAGGATTTTAGTTATTGGTTAGAAAACAGCATTACGTTAGGCGCTTACGAAGAAGGCTCTTTAGCGGGCTTAATTATGTCTCTACCATTGAATATGACCATCAATACAGTTTCTTACAAAATGGGTGGCGTTGGTTTTGTTTCCACTTATCCTGAATACCGTAATAGAGGTATTATGAAACAATTGATTATGGAATTATTAGTAAAAATGCGTGAGAAAGGTGAAATCGTTTCTGTGTTGGCACCTTATTCGGTATCATTTTATCGTTACTTTGGTTGGGAGTTGTTTGTAGATCGTATCAATTATACGATTCCGACAGCACAATTTCCAAATTTCGGAAAAGAAATGGATGATGTACACCGTTTCAGTTTTGAATATAATGATAAAAAAGAGTTTCAAGCCGTTCAGGCGTTTCATAATAAAGAAGCTTTGAAACGTACTGGAATGGTTCAAAGAGAGGCTGCTTGGTGGAATAGAATTGAACGTCGTGAAGCGGATAGCTTTTTTGGTGTTTATCATAAAGAAGGTGAAATCAAAGGGTATGTACGATACTCGTTAAAAGGTTTAACATTTATGGTGAACGATTTTGTTGCCAGTAACGTTCAAGCTGAACAAGCGTTGTGGCGTTTTATTAGCTCTCATAGTGCGAGTGTTAATGAAATAAAGGGTTCAGCGATTGTAAATGATTATCTAGGCTTTGATTTTAATGATCCGCAGTTTAAGAAAGAACTCGTCCAACATGAAATGGTACGTATCGTAGACGTAAAACCGTTCTTAGAAAAGTATCAATGGGCAGAGTTGACAGCACCCTTACATTTGAAAATTGCCGATAAATTTGCACCGTGGAATGCGGGTGTCTATAGAATAGAAACGGATGGTACTGTAAAAGAAATAATGGAAGAAAACCAACCAAATGACTTATTACACCTTGATATCACAACGTTTTCATCTGCAATGCTAGGTTATTTAAATATTTCGATGATTGAAAGATATGCATTGTCAGATTTATCTGATAAAATTAAGTTGGAATGGGAAAAGGCATTACCACAGATGTCTGCCTTATTCTATGAGCATTTTTAAATAGGAATGTATAGAAATGACTATATTTTTTAGTTATTTCAAACTTATTTGAAAAATGTCCCAATTAGTCTATTATACAATGTAAGCGTTGTTTTTTGGACTGTACCAATTAGCTAAAATAGCTTATAAACACCGTGAAAACAGCAATGGAAACGATTTCTTTATTGTGGTATAGACCATTGTGTGTTATTCTAGATTTATAAGTAATCGAGCCATAGGAGGCGGAAACGTATGAAAACAATTATGTTAGTTTGTTCAGCAGGTATGAGCACAAGTTTATTAGTGACAAAAATGGAAGCGGCTGCAAAAGAAAAAGGATTAGAATCTGAAATCTTTGCAGTATCAGCAAGTGAAGTTGATCAAATTTTAGGTAGCAAAACAATTGATGTTCTATTATTAGGACCACAAGTACGTTACTTACAAGGTCAAATGGAAGGTAAATTGGCAGGTAAAGATATACCTGTAGAAGTAATCAACATGGCAGACTACGGTATGATGAATGGCGCAAACGTTCTGAATCGTGCAGTAGAATTAATGGAGAAATAAGGAGCGTTTAAATTATGAATGAAGAATTATTACAAGCAATCATGGGATTAATCATGAACAGTGGAAATGTTAAGAGTGACTGTATGGAAGCTATTCAATTGGCTAAAGCCGGTAAGATTGAAGAAGCGCGTGCTAAAATCGAAGAGGCAAACAAAAACTTGGTGGAAGCACACCATTCGCAAACTGGTTTATTAACACAAGAAGCTAAGGGTGAAAAAGTAGAAGTATCACTTTTACTTATCCATAGTCAAGACCATTTAATGAATGCGATTACTTTTAAAGATTTAGCAGTAGAAGTGATTGATTTATATGAGCGCATCGCTTAATTGTAAATCGATTATCAACAAATAAATAGCGCCCTTTATTGGGCGTCTATATAAAAACACAAAAAGGAAGTGGGAACATGTTTAAATTTTTAGAGGAAAAATTCGTACCAATTGCAGCAAAAATAGGTACACAACGTCATCTAATCGCGGTTCGTGACGGATTTGTAACACTAATGCCTTTAACAATTTTAGGATCTTTTGCAGTATTGATTAACAACTTACCGATCAAAGCTTATCAGAACTTAATGGATAAGATTTGGCCGCATGATGTATGGACTCAGTGGGGCGGAAACATGTGGAATGCCACATTTGGTTTCATGTCAATATTGATAGCGTTTACAGTTGCTTATCACTTAGCGAGAGGTTATAACAAAGATGGTTTATCAGCAGGTGTTATCAGTGTAGCGACATACCTTACATTTGGTACATTTGGTGAAGGTGGACTTTCTGGAATGACGACTGGTACAGCCGGAATCTTTATATCACTTATTATTGCACTTTTATCAGCAGAATTATTTTCACGTTTATCAGGTAGTCCAAAATTAATGATTAAAATGCCAGATACAGTACCACCAGCAGTTGCGAAATCATTTGCTGCGTTGTTACCAGCGATTATTACAATCGGTGCATTTGCATTAGTTCGTACAATTATCTCGACATCATTTAACATGCCAGACATTATTACAGCATTCTATAATACAATTCAACAACCATTTATGGGCTTAACAAACACTTGGGTAGCTGGTTTAATCCTAGCGTTTGTACCTGTATTCTTATGGACATTCGGTATTCATGGGGCAAACATTATCGACCCATTCTTACAAACAATCAACTTACCAGCTATTGCAGAAAATGCAGCAGCACTTGAAGCAGGTCATGCAGCACCATATATCATTAACAAACCGTTCTTAGATGCCTTTGTTAACATGGGTGGATCAGGAACAACAATTGCTTTGATTATTGCCATCTTTATTGTTGGCCGTCGTAATAAGCAATATACAACTGTTGGGGGAATTGCAACAGGTCCAGGTCTCTTTAACATTAATGAGCCGTTGATGTTTGGTTTACCAATCATCTTAAACCCTGTATTGTTTATTCCGTTTATCATCACTCCGATGGTTTCTGTAACAATTGCTTACTGGGCAACTAAGTTAAGCTTTGTTCCAGCAGCAACAATTGCAACTCCGTGGGTAACACCACCGGTTATCAATGGTTTCCTTACAACACAATCGTGGACAGGGGCGGTACTAAGTATCGTAATCATTTTAGTCGCGACATTAATCTATATACCATTCGTTGCGATGTCTTCACGCGTTGAAGTTGAAGAACATAAAGCTGAGAGCAAATAATTAAAATTTAAAGCCATATGCGAGTTTTCGTATGTGGCTTTTCTTAAAAAAAATAAAAGTGAGGTTTTTATTAATGAGACGATTAGGATTTTCTGTTTACCCACAACACAGTGAAACAAGTGAAATTACTGCTTATATTGAATTAGCACATAAATATGGTTTTACTCGTATTTTCACCTGTCTAATCTCGTTAGACAGTGAAAGTGAACGTCAAAAAATGAAAGATGTAAATAAATTTGCAGCTGATTTAGGTATTGAAGTGATTGCTGATGTGGCGCCAGAAGTTTTTGAAGACTTAGGGATTGACTACACAGGCATTTCGAAATTAAAAGAAGAGTACCATTTAGCAGGCATTCGTTTAGATATGGGCTTTAGTGGTCATGAAGAAGCAATCATGTCATTGGATCCGTGTGACTTGAAAATCGAATTAAATGTCAGTATCGGTACTAAATACCTTGAAACGATTTTATCGTATCAAGCAAATCGTGAAAACATTATTGGTTGTCATAACTTCTATCCACGCCCGTATACAGCGTTGTCACGTAAACATTTTACAGAAACATCAAAAATGTTTAAAGATCATGGCATTAAAACAGCAGCAATGATTTCTTCACAACACGCAGCTTATGGCCCATGGGATGCAGCTGGAAAAGGTTTACCAACATTGGAAGAACACCGTGGTCAATCAATCATTGTGCAAGCTAAAGATTTATGGCAAACAGGTTTAATCGATGATTTAATCATCGGTAACATGTACGCATCTGAAGCAGAATTAAAAGCATTAGGTGAGTTAAACCGTTATAAACTAGAGTTTGATGTTGTTCCAGCAGCAGAAAACAATACAACCGAAAATATTATAATGTTTGAGGAACCACACCATAACCGTGGCGATGTTTCAGCTTATGTTGTGCGTAGTACGCAATCGCGTGTTAAATATAAAAATGAATCATTTGAACCTCATAACACAACTGAAATCAAAGCAGGTGATGTTACAATTGATAATAATGGTGACTCACGTTATAAAGGCGAAATGAATGTAGCTTTACAAACAATGGAAAATACAGGAACGACAAATATTGTCGGTCATATTGTACCAGAAGAATTGTACTTGCTTGAACGCTTACAACCGTGGGAATCTTTCGGACTACGCGAGAAAAAATAAAAGTGAAAAAAGACGGTCAGAACTAAAGAGGTTGGAAAAGTACGATTTGCGATTATTTTATCGCTGAGAGTAGCTTTGAAATCTCACAAGTTTTGGCTTTTTTTACTGGAGATAAAAAATAAAAGCAAAAATAAACGTTCAACTACAAAGAAATTGGAAAAAATAAAAGCAAAACCAAACGTTCAATAAAATAATCATTAATGAGAGAAAACAGTATGTTGACAAATTTTGTCAGGGTACTGTTTTTTTGTCGGAAATGTGACGGTTATAGAGCGTTTGAATATATATCTTTAAAAGAGATTGATTTGTAGATGATAACACTTTATAATCTAATTGAGAATGACTATCAATATCAATTGAAGGGGTGTAGGGAAAGTAACTAATAGTTGTAGCTAATGATTTTTTGTTTTTTTAGAAGAGTTTGTAAGCGCTTAGTGCTATGAAAAGTGTTTAAAGATACAGCAAGATGTACAGGAGTTATAAAAAATAAAGGGGTGTTTGGGGAATGAAGAAAACAATGAAGCAAATAATAATGATTATGGGGATTCTAGCGATTGGTTTACTGGTAGCTTGTGGTAATGAAAAAACGGAAAAAGCGGCAGATAAAAAACCAGAAATGCATACAGTTAAAACAAGTGAGGGCGATGTCAAAGTTCCTAAAAAACCAAAACGTGTACTTGTTCAGTATGTAATTGGTGACGCGTATGCATTAGGTGTAACACCTGTAGGGATTTCGAATGTATTAAAAGGTTCAGCGCTTGAGGATGTTTTTGATTCAAAGAAAACGAAGGATTTAGGTGCTTGGGACGCTTGGGATGAAGAAGCTGTTTTAGCATTAGAACCTGATTTGATTATTGTTATTGATAAAAAAGCAGTAGCTAAACTGGGGAAAATAGCACCGACAGTCTATATGCCTTACGATAAATTGACAACAGAAGAACGCGTTACATTTATGGGTGAGTTACTTGGTAAACAAGCAGAAGCTAAAAAAGCATTGGCTGATTACGAAAAAAATGTGGCCACTTCACATGATAAATTAATGGCTGCTGGTTATGATAAGTTAACCGTCTCAAACTTTGAAGGTGGCTTAAAAGAGATGAATATTAATGGCAAAAAGTATGGTATTGGTGCAATTGCTTATGAAAGCCTGAAATTAAAAGCACCAGAGGCAATTCAGAAAAAAATCATCGATAAAGATAAATTTAATGTAGCAGTATCATTAGAAGTATTACCTGAGTATGCAGGGGATGTTATTATCCGTAATACCTATGAAGGCATGGATGATATGAATAAAAGTAAGATTTGGACAAACTTACCCGCCATTAAAAATAATCGTTTAGTAGAAATGCCATTTGCACTCGGTTTTTATACGGACCTTTATTCAGCAAATAAACAAGTTGATTTTGTACGTGATGAGTTAATCAAAGTAGCTAAATAAAAGGGGGGATTCGCATGCAACGAGAGATATATGATGTGACAATAATAGGCGGGGGCCCGGCTGGACTATTTAGCGCCTTTTATAGTGGTTTGCGTGAGTTGAAAACAAAAATTATTGAAAGCGAGCCTCGTCTCGGTGGGAAACTAAATGTGTATACCGAAAAAATGGTATGGGATATTGGTGCTTTACCACCAACTCCTGGCGGAAGAGTGATTGATTATTTGGTTGAGCAAGCAGAGGTTTTTAATCCGACCATTGTATTAAGTCAAAAAGCAATCGGGATTGATAAAGAAGAGGGCGTATTCGTTGTAACGACAGAAACAGGAGCCAAACATTATAGTAAAACATTGATTATGGCGAGCGGTTGGGGTGTTTTATTACCGAACAAAATCACCGTCGAAGACTCTGAAAAATACGAAGCAACAAATCTTCATTATCTTGTGAAAGATCCACAAGCCTTAAGTGGAAAAAGAGTGCTTGTTTCGGGTGGTGGCAATTCAGCTGTTGACTGGGTGAATATATTAGCGCCATTAACAGAAGAAGTCACGTTAGTGTATCGTCAAGCGGAATTAAAAGCCCATGAATCGCAAGTATCTAAGCTTTTAGCAGGTCAAGCGACTTACAAAGGTAACCATACGATTACGCGTTTTATCGCAGATAGTACCGGTGAACGTATTGCAGAAGTGGTATTAACTGATAATCTGACAGGGGTAGAAACGATAATTGCTGTTGATGAGGTTGTTATTAATCATGGTTACAGTGAAGAAGGCGCAATTTTCGATAAAAATACAGTCGGCCTTGAAAAACATGACGATTTTTATGTGCAAACATCCTTTGATAATCAATCAGATGTGCCAGGTATATTTGCAGCAGGAGATGTTGTTTCACATTCAGGTAAATTACATTTAATTGCAGGTGCTTTCCATGATGCCGGTAACGCCGTTAATCAAGTGAAAAAATACATCGAACCAGAGGCACATTCTCATGGGAGAGTCTCGTCGCATAATCACAAGTTTGACGAAAAAAACATTCCGTTGAAAGCTCAATTTTTTGGTTAATGAGTCATTTTCAAGTGAATGCTAGCGAAAGGATAGAAACACATGAAACAGAAAAAAAAAGCGCCTACCCGAATAAGACTTTCGCTTTTTCTTGCTATCGGCGTTCTCTTAATTGTATTGTTAGTGTTATTATCAGTTGCGTTGGGAGCCGCATCAATTGAATTATCAACAACATGGCAAGCATTCACACAATTTGATAGCGACAATACTCAGCACCAAATTATTCGCTCTTTACGCTTACCAAGAACATTAGCGGATATTATTGTTGGAAGCAGCTTAGCAGTCACTGGGGCGATGATGCAGGCCACTACACGTAATCCCATGGCAGACTCAGGTTTGATGGGGATTAGTTCGGGAGCAGCATTCGCAGTTGCATTAAGTATGGCATTATTTCCAGGGCAATCACACATACAACTGATAATATTTGCTTGTATCGGCGCAGCTGTATCAACAACAATTACTTACGGTTTAGCGATGATGGGTAAGCGCCCAATGAGTCCGCAACGTTTGATTTTATCAGGTATTGCAGTGTCAATGTTATTCAGCGCATTGTCTTCTTTAATTTCTTTGCAGTTTCATTTAGGACAATCAATGACCTATTGGTTTTCAGGTGGATCAGCCAGCGTTAATTGGGATGATTTACAAATAATCGCACCCTTTTTCTTCATAACAATTATAATGAGTATCAGTATTGGACGTGGCTTAACGCTAATTAATCTAGGGGATGAGATTGCTGCAGGTTTGGGCGCAAAAGTGTCAATCATTAAACTTGTAACCGTCATACTTGTGTTTGTATTAAGCGCACTTTCAGTCATGTTAGTGGGTCCCATTAGTTTTGTTGGGTTAATTGTGCCACACGTTGTACGTTTCTTTGTGGGAATTGATTATCGCGCGGTTATACCGGCCAGCATTGTATATGGGGCAGTCTTTTTATTGCTAGCTGATTTAGTGGGTCGTTTAATCAATCGACCGAACGAAACGCCGCTAGGTATTATTTTTGCGATGATTGGCGTGCCGTTTTTTCTATTCTTATCCAACCGTACAAGGAGGGAATTTGAATGAAAATACATCAGCGTTTTAATCGCCAAATAGTACCTTTCGTATCGTTAATCACCGTTTTAATTGTCGTGTTTATTTGGAGTTTAAATACCGGTAAAATGAGTGTATCACCGTTTGATTTACTTGCCGTATTCACAGGTCAAGGCACTCCACAACAAAACTTAATTGTCTTTGATTTTAGAATGCCTAAAATAGTATTGAGTGTTTTTGTAGGAGCCGGTATGGGTATTGCAGGCTGTATAATGCAAAGTCTTTTGAAAAATGATATGGCTAGTCCTGGAACATTGGGGATTAGTTCAGGTTCAGGTTTATTTATGATACTATTTTTATTTACAGGCTTAATGCGTGATACGCCAGCAATGTTACCAATAGTTGCTTTTGTTGGGGGCGTTGTTGCCGCAGGATTAATATTCTTACTGGCATCTAAGCGTAAACAAGAACTGTCACCGACCCGCTTAATTTTAACCGGTGTTGCGTTGGGAACAGGATACGATGCGGTGACGCTCTTTTTATCATTACGAATGGACACACAACAACACGAATTTGTTCAACGTTGGTTAGCGGGCAGTTTATGGGGAGCTGATTGGCTACATCTTAGTATTCTCATACCAGTCGTGCTTTTTTTAGCAGGAGGGGTGTATTTTCACGCACCAAAACTGAACATTATTCACTTGGGAAATGAAACAGCACTGGGTCTAGGTGTACCTCTCAAATTGGCCTTTATTGGTTTTTCGTTAGCTGCTATTTTATTATCTTCTGCCAGTGTAGCGATTGGTGGTAACTTTTTCTTCGTCGGGATGATTAGTCCCCATATTGCTAAAAAGTTAGTGGGTGTTGATCATAAACGTTCATTACCCGCATCTGCACTAGTTGGTAGTATAATGATATTATTAGCAGATACATTAATACGATCAAGTGCGTTGGATGTCACTATTCCAGCGGGGTTATTGATTACAATTGTTAGCACGCCTTACTTTATTTATTTAATGGCGAAGAGTCGCTAGGAGGAATTAAGAATGAAAAGCATCGAAACCAAGGCGCTCTCAATTGCCTATGATGAACGTTATATCGTGGAAGATTTAAATCTAAGTTTATCTAAAGGGAAGATTACAAGTATTATTGGCGCCAACGGCTGTGGAAAGTCGACAATTATTAAAACCATTGGTCGTGTATTACGCCAAAAAGCTGGCGTAGTAACAATAGATGGTGCTGATATTCGAAAATTGCCAACTAAAATAGTTGCAAAAAAAATGGCTGTTTTACCACAGCAACAAGATGCGCCTAGTGGTATGACAGTTAAAGAATTGGTTTATTATGGACGTTACCCACATCAAAAGGGTTTTGCTAAACCTACACAAGCGGATAAGGATATTGTTTCCTGGGCGATTAAAGTGACTGGCTTAGCAGACTTTGAGCAACGTGAAGTAGATACATTATCTGGCGGACAACGTCAAAAGGTATGGATTGCAATGGCGTTAGCTCAAGAAACAGACGTTATTTTATTAGATGAACCCACCACTTATTTAGATTTATCACATCAGTTGGAAATATTGGAGTTGTTGGAAGCATTAAACCGCGAACAAAATCGTACCATTATCATGGTGTTACACGATATCAATTTAGCAGCGCGTTTTTCTGACGAAATGGTAGCCATTGGTAAGGGAAAAATTATTGCAGATGGTCCAGTGACAGAAGTGATGACGACTGATGTTTTAGAGCAGACATTTCAAATTGATGCAGTAATTACCACTGATCCGCGGACAACAAGACCAGTCTGTATTACTTATAATTTGTTGAAATAAAAAAAGCCGTCCTTCCATCGTAATAATTGGAAGTGCGGCTCTTTTTGATAGCTAGCGTTTTCATACATTATGCAGTTAGTCTGTTAATTCGACACCAAAATGATGAACAATCGCAGAAGCTTGAGAATGTGCAATTTTCAAACCTTTTAATAATTCAGGGCTGACAACAATATGATAAAATTCACAGGTTGAGAGATCAACACCTTTTAGCTTTGTTTGAGAAAAATCACAGCCAGTAAGGCGATCTTTAATAAAACTGATGCTTTCAAAAGTAGCATCTTGGAAGAAACTTTCAGTCATATCATTTGCTTCAAAGGTTGATTTCACTAACTTAGCTTCAGAAAAATTAGCATAAGGCAGTTGAGAATCAATCCATTGTGTATCTTTACTATAAGTACTAATGAAATTAGCTCCCATTAATTTACAACTTTTGAAAAGAACCCGGAAAAATACGCTATCTTCAAAGTCGCTATTAGAAAGGTCACAGCCACTAAAAATAACATCTAAAAATTCGCAACGTTTAAATGTTAAATCTGTAAAAATACAGTTTTCAAAGTGAATATCTTCGCAACCTTCAAAAGAAGCAGTGATATCTATTTTACAGTTAACATAGTGGGTATGAGGTGAAAAGGCATCACTAGAAACGATTGAATCTGTGACGGTATTTGTAAAATTAGCGTTATTCATTATCGACTTTTTCATAAGAACCTCCATTTTTTTCACTAGTTTAATTATAAGCCAGTTTTAAAAGAAGAGCTAGAGTTGACATTGACATAAAATTGTATCTCTTTGCTGTATATGATTAAGAGTAGTTGATGTGGGTATAGTTTAAAGAACGATAAACTATAAATGAGGTGAAGAAAATGAAGAGATACTTACTTCTACTTGTTCTCTTAACCACAGTTCTGTTAGTCGCTTGCGGTAACAATGCTACAGATAAACAAACGGGTACTGCAAAAGAAAATGATTCAGAAAATGCGGTTAAGAATACAAATGAAGAACAAATCAACAATCGTAAATTTAAAGTGACACTGCCTAAAGCTGTCGATCAATTAAAAGAAACCTATTCTTCTGCTAGTCTTACTGGAGTTGAGCTAGAAAAAGATTGGGGAAACTTTGTTTATGAGGTGAGTGGTGTTGATGATGAGCGTTCTTATAAAGTAGAAATCAATGCTGAAACTGGCGAGCTTATGAGTAAAAAAGCTAAAAAACTAGATAAAGAAGATCGTGGTGGTGTTGAAAAACAACAAGATAGTTTTACACTGGATGATTTAATGACCATGGATGAAGTGATGGAACTAACGTTAAAAGAAGCGGGAAAAGGTTATGTGACCCAACTGACGTTAGAAAAAGAGCTTGATTTTCGTTTTTATGAAATAACTGTAATGGATGGGGACAAAGAATCCACTTATAAAATTGATGCGAAAACAGGTAAAGTATTAGAAGTAGAAGAAGACTAAACTTAAACGGGCATCTTTATGGCAATTGTCATAAAGGTGCTTTTTGTTAGGAAAAAATTAAAATTTGTGTGACAGAAATGTAAGTCTAATAAGAGAAACTGTCATGCTAGTCACACGATTCCGTTGAAAAAGCTTGTTATAGTTATAGGAGTGAAAGAAAGCGAATCTGAGGGGGAATAAAAATGGTAGAAAAAATTGTAACAATTCAGCACCTACAAAAAATTTATGGTAAAAAAAATGAAAATGAACACATGGCATTAAAAGATGTATCTTTTGAGGTTGATAAAGGTGATTTTGTTGGTATTATGGGGCCTTCTGGTTCAGGTAAAACAACGCTACTTAATATTTTAGCGACGTTAGATACAGCAACCAAAGGTTCAATATCGATTACTGGACAGGATCTCAGTATGTTAGATACAAATGGCTTAGCAGAATTTCGTTCTCAAAAATTAGGTTTCATCTTCCAACACTTTAACTTATTAGATAACTTATCAATCTATGAAAATATTGCCTTACCACTTTCATTACAAAATGAGTCAAGTGTGGCAATTCGTACAAAAGTAGAGCAGATTGCAAAAACATTGGGTATCACACGTATTTTAAACAGTTATCCAAATGAAGTATCAGGCGGACAACAACAACGTGCAGCAGCAGCTCGTGCGCTTGTACATCAACCTGACTTATTACTAGGTGATGAACCAACAGGTGCGCTGGATTCTAAAAATGCTCAAAGTTTATTAGAATCGATGAAAGCATTAAACGAAGAAGCATTAGTGACAATTTTATTAGTCACACATGATGCATTTAGTGCGAGTTATTGTAAACGCATCTTATTTATTAAAGATGGTTTGTTATTTAAAGAAATATTACGAACAGGTACTCGACAAGAATTTTATAAAGAAATACTGTCTGTACTTGAAGAATATAGTATGGCAGAATAGGAGGATTTTATGTTATTAAAACTATCATTATCTGGAATGAAAAGTAAAAGAAAAGAATATATTATCCTTTTCATGGGACTAATTATGTCGATTGCAATTTTTTACATGTTTGAAACGTTAGCAATTAATAAGTCTTTCCTTGAAGGTAGCACCCCATATGAGTTTATGGGCATTGTCTTTCATGCAGGTACCGTCTTATTGGCAATAATTACAGTTGTTTATATCTTATATGCCAATGCATTTTTATTAACCTTACGCCAAAAAGAATATGGTATGTATATGATGTTAGGCGCTAAGAAAAACAAAATTGCCCAATTCATGTTTATTGAAACGATTGTAATTGCAGCGATTACCCTTGTTGTAGGAATTTTAATAGGTACTGGATTAGCAAAAGGTGTTTCGACACTTCTAATGAATAGACTCGGATTAGAAGGTGGTAACTTTGAAGCGCTGTATCCTCAATCGTTACTTATAACAGTCCTCTTTTTTATCGTTTTATTTGTTATTGCGGGAATTATCAACGTGATAAAATTAACGCGTTTAACTGTTTTACAGCTACTTAATGGTACAGAAACCTCTGAACGCGTTGTTATAAGCACATCAAAAAAAGTGATTGAGGGCCTATTGGCTGTTATCTTATTAGCGATTGGTTATTACTGCATGATTGATTTAAAGAAACTTCAAGTTGCGGGGATGTTTATTGCCCTAGTTACAATTTCATTAGGAACCTATTTTTTCTTTAAGACACTGTTACCATTGTTAATTGTGCGACTACAAAAAACGCCGCATTTCAATGATCGTAATATCAATCGTTTTACATTAGCACAGTTACGTTTTCGTGTGAGTGATTTAACCAAAGTTTTATCACTTGTCACCATGCTAATCGCACTTGCAGTTGGATCGATGGCTGTAGCGTTGGTTTTTAATAATAATATGTTAGAAGCAAGTTCAGGTACTACAGCGTATGATTCAATTATTAAAAATCCAACAGTTGCAGAAAAAAACATTTTAGCAAAAATGGATACAACTGAAAAAGCCATTTATCGTTTTAAAAATAAAGGCGAGATCAGTTATTTTCTTCAATCCGATTTAGAAAAAACACCATTAAATTATTCGAAGTATGATGAGAATGGTGCAGAGGTGTTAAAAGTAAAACAGAAAATTAAAACCAATCGATCACTTTATGAAGATGATAGTATGTCAGAGTGGAGTAATGCGATTAGTCAGTTAGAGACAGAAAGAGAAGTTAAAATTATTGCGCAGCGGGATTTTGATAAAATAAATAGCAAAACCGAAAATGTTGTTACGACTGTTTTAAAAGATTTTACAGCAAATTCAAAAGAGTTAGCAGCCTTGGACAAAATTACTGCGGACCGCTACCCTGGAAAAGAAATCTACAGTAAATATAGCGCTTATAATATGATGCGTGGTATGTTTAGTGGCATCATCTTTATGGGATTATTTTTAGGATTTGCCTTCTTAGCTATGATGGCCAGTTGCTTAATGTTCAAAATTTTAGTGGGAGCACCATCTGATATTAAACGATATGATATGCTTAATAAAATTGGTGTAAAACGTAAGCTGTTATTTAAATCATTAAATTATGAACTGGTACTGATTTTTATTTTCCCAGCGTTACTTGCAAGTGTCCATGTATTAGTGGGAATGAAAATGTTTGAATTCTTTTTAAGCCTTAATGTGTATTTCAAAATTTGGATTCCTTTTGCAATCTTCATTGTGATTTATGGTATTTATTACTTGATAACAGTAAGCCTTTATCAAAATGTTGTGTTACCTAAGAAAAAAGGTAAAAGCAATTAAACAGCAGTGATAGCAGTCATCCTTAAATGTTATTTTTAAGGATGATTGTTTTTTAATGCCGTAAATTACAAAAAAACGATGTAATCAATCTCGAAATGAGAACGGTTTGATGAATAATCGGAATTGTCAGACAATACGGAGACGTGTTAAAGTAATACTACTATACAGATGAGGATGTGTTATTTATGGGGAATACAAATACAGCTTTAAAAACACAAGCAATTTATGAACGTGTGGCACAATTAAATGCTAACGAACCAGAATTTTTGCAAGCCGTTAAAGAATTTCTTGATACAGTGTATCCAGCTGTTGAAGAGAATGAAGCATATCAAAAATTAAATATTCTTGATCGTATTTTAGAGCCAGAACAACTTGTTCAGTTCCGTGTCCCTTGGGTAGATGATGCAGGTAACGTACAAGTGAACCGTGGATACCGAGTGCACTTTAACAGCGCGATTGGACCATATAAAGGTGGTTTGCGTTTCCATCCGACAGTAACTGCTAGTGTCGTTAAATTTTTAGGATTTGAACAAGTCTTTAAAAATGCATTAACAGGTTTACCAATCGG
>NZ_JAFYUW010000065.1:0-4910 GCF_017549435.1 Brochothrix sp. | reverse complement strand
GAGACGGTATGCTCGTATCTGAAGGTGCAGCAATCTTGCAGTTAGAAGAATTAGAACATGCAAAAGCGCGTAATGCTATCATCATTTCTGAATTAACCGGCATCGGATTATCGAGTGATGCCCATCATATTAATATTCCACACCCTGAAGGTAGCGGTTTAAAAATAGCGATTGAAAACGCCCTGAAAGATGCAAAGATAGCGGGGAGTATGATTGACTACATTTCATTACATGGCACAGGAACGCAAAAAAACGATTCTATTGAAGCGCGTGTTCTTAATGACTTATTCGCTAATAAAGCACCGAGTGCAAGTTCTATTAAATCGATGATTGGTCATACGATGGGGGCTTCTAGTGCAATTGAAGCCGCAGTCTGTTGCTTAGCGACACAAAACAATGTTGTGCCACCAACGGTTAACTTTACTGAAGCTGATCCTGAATGTGCAATTGATTGTATTCCTAATAAGGCCCGTCAGTTAACAGTTGATTATGCTTTAAATCTTTCTGCAGGTTTTGGTGGAACAAATGCAGCGCTCATTTTCAAAAAATATCAGTAAAGAGGGAGGGCCTCATTATTAACGAATATATAAAACACAAGTATAGTGTTGATCCCACTAGAAGTGAGACACATCTAGTGGATGAAAAGACAGTCACACTAGTAAAGCTCAGTCTACCAGCAGTGGATGCACCTTTAAATCACCGTCTAGGGAAAAAAAGTTTGCGATTACCAGAGGCAATCCAAATCGCTGTGTATGAAAGTGGAAAATTACTTCAACTAGCGAACATTGATGTGGATGCACCGTTAGGCTCAAGGTGGGGGGTGTATGTAGACGCACCTTACAGTCATATTGAAAACACCTATCAGTTAATGAAAGAAGCCTATGATAGCTCACCAGCCTATATAAGTCCGATGAAATTTCCAAGTTCAGTGTTGAATAGTATGTCTGGTTGGCTATCTGTTGCTTATGGCATTACTGGACCTAATTCAACAATATTTAATGGGTTCACAGATGGTAGGGGGGCATTTGATTTGGCAGTTAAAAATATCGATGCAGGTAGACTTGATTATGCGTTAGTTGTCTACTTAAAAGAATATACACCTTATATTTTAGAAAATATCACGATTGAGCAGCACCAGCTTCATTTTGAGGAAGAAATGACAATTTTAATCTTACAATCGCCACATGTGAATTCAAAAGAAGCCTAAGCATTGGTTTGTTTTTTAACAACAATGGAGCAATAACACGTAAACGATAGAGGGGGTTCCATCATGTTTAAAAAATTCAAAAGAAACATGCAAATAAAAAAATATACCTTATTAGGAAATGCGATTAAAGAAACGTATTTAAAAAACTACGATAAAATCACAAATCATGTCGAACTGTCAGATGATGTGTTTATTAAACAATTTATCATCGTGTCTTGGCACCAAGGAATCGGCGCAATGTTACATTTTCTACTCGTGACCAAACCACCAAAGCTAGCAGTCATTATGTCTAATAATCCACAAAATTTTATTTGTATCCCATTGTTTGAACATTTAAATATTGAAATTATACGTCAAGATGAAAATGATACGAATGCTTTTGCGCGTGCAAAACAGATTCATCATTATTTAACAGAAGGTTACTCTATT
Organism: Brochothrix sp.; assembly: GCF_017549435.1. Lineage (NCBI taxonomy): Bacteria > Bacillati > Bacillota > Bacilli > Caryophanales > Listeriaceae > Brochothrix > Brochothrix sp. Next base: position 3,274 of record NZ_JAFYUW010000065.1, on the reverse strand, counting down.
TTTAATTTTTCTGACGGGCCTAATGGACCAAGTAAAGTATTTAAAAAGGATATGCTGTTTTTCTCTAAAAAATATAAAATTCCGATTTTACCACTCATTGCAACCGCAGACAACTATACATTATTAAGGAAATCGTGGGACCAATCCTATTTATTAAATGCAAAAACCAGTCAATTTTGGGTTAGAAATGATGTGTCGATGGTTGTAACAGATCTTGAAAAAGATGCGCTCACAATTACTAAACAATTGAATGAACTCGAAAGCGAATTGTTCGAGTTAAGAGACAGCACCAAGTAAGCAATAAGTTAGATTGAAGGGAGGTGGAATCTATGGTTACAGGATTAGCTATACTTGCAGGTATCGGTGGTATCGGATTAGCATCACTTTGCTAATAAAAAAGCCACAATGAAGAAAAAAATGTGAATTAGGTACTTAGAAAGTACTGAAGTAGGTCAATAATCTAGTGTTTTATTATGCTAAAGAAGCACTCAAAGGAGGTGGAATCTATGTTTACAGGATTAGCTATACTTGCAGGTATCGGTGGCGTTGGACTATTATCACTTTGCTAATAAAAAGTCACGGAGAATAAAACAAAATAGAGGTACTTAAAAAGTACTGAGGTATGTCAGCAATCTCAAAAGTATGTGTAACAGCTATTTGTACGAAACCCCACAGGGCTCCTATAGTTAACTGTTACACATCTTTATTCATGTGTTGTTTTAAAAATTGTCAAATAACAGTAGTAATTGTCTATTTCTAAAAAAGCACACGAATAGTGTTTTAGAGTTGTTTGTGAACATAGAAGGAGTGATAATGATGAATTTTATTGAACTTAAGAACATTAATAAATCTTATGGTAAAAATCAGCAATATAAAGTATTAAAAGGAATCAATTTAACGATTCAACAAGGGGAATCTGTTGCAATTGTTGGGAAAAGTGGTTCTGGTAAATCAACGCTGATGCACATACTTGCGTTGCTTGATATTCCAACCTCAGGATCCATTGTGCTAAATAGTATGGAAATCGAAGCATTAAAAGAAAAAAAAGTGAATCAAATTCGTAATGAACAATTCGGTTTTGTTTTCCAACAGTTTTTTATGAAACCAAAAGATACCGTACTAAACAATGTGCTGTTACCATTACAGATTGCTAGTGAATCTTATAAACTATCAGCAAAACAACGTAAAATCAAAGTTCTGGAAGCTCTAGAAGCCGTAGATTTAAAAGAAAAAGCATTAAGTCGTGCAGCAGATTTATCAGGTGGGCAAAAGCAGCGTGTGTGTATCGCCCGCGCACTGGTTAATAATCCGGGTGTTATATTTGCTGATGAACCCACAGGTAACTTAGATAGCAAGACAAGCGATAAAATTCAAACATTATTGTTTGATATAAATAAAACTAAAGGAATAACCTTAGTAGTTGTAACACACGATGATGATTTTGCAAAAAAATTCGATCGCCAATTTTATTTACAAGATGGTGAAATTATAAAGGAGTACAGCAATGACAATTAAAGATCTGCTTATATCAGCAATGAAAAATATCCTACAACATAAAACCCGTACCATTTTAACAATTATTGCGATTTTAATTGGGACGTTTACAATCTCTTTAACAATCGGTATTAATGTGGGTGTTAATAAATACCTGGATGATCAACTAGGCAATATCGGTGGTGAGAATAATCTAACCATTGCACGTAAAACAGATAATGGATTAAATATTGATAACAGTGAGCCAGTTGAATATAAAGATGGTACGTCTCAAGCTGCGACACTAACAGAAAAAGACATCAATAAAATAAAGAAGGTAACAAATATCATTGAAGTAACTCCAATCCAAACCCCAATCATTGAATATGCAAAAAGTGGGGATGGAAAAAAATATCTTTTGCCAGTATCGACTGCAATTAATGGTATTTCAAATACAATGCAAGCAGGAAACATGGTAGATATGTCAGCAAAAGAAAATCAAATAATCATAGCTCCCGAATATGTGAAAACATTAGGCTTAAAATCAAATAAGAAAGCCGTGGGCAAAAAAATAAAATTGGCCATTACTTCTCAAGTTGATGAATCTGAAAAAATAATTGAAGCAAAGGTTGTCGGCGTATTAACAAAAAGCCTCATTCAAGGTGGGCAATCGCGTGTTAATAAACAGTTAGCAGACGAGATCTTGGCTATTAATAATAAGGGCGTTCCGGCGAAAATTAAAAATAGTTATCAATTTTTAACTGTGGAAGTAAAACCAAGTACGGATGCTCAAACGATGAAAACAGTCAAAAAAGATCTGGATAAATTAGGCTTTATGTCACAAACAGTTGAGGATTCAGTTGGGATTATTTATACAGTAATTAATGCAGTTACGGGTGTATTAACTTTATTTGGTATGTTATCGCTTTTTGCAGCTTGTTTCGGCATTATCAATACACTCTATATGTCAGTACAAGAGCGAACACGTGAAATCGGTTTAATGAAAGCATTAGGAATGAGTAAACGAAAGATTTTTATTCTGTTTAGCTTTGAAGCAATTTTAATTGGTTTCTTAGGTTCATTATTGGGAATTGTGAGCGCACAATTATTAGGTAGTGGCATCAACTCCATTGCATCTAGCGGGTTTTTAGAAGAGTTATCAGGATTGAAATTAGTTGATATTAGTCTAATGACTGCGAGTATCATTTCATTATCAATTATGCTGGTAGCATTTATTGCAGGGACTTTCCCAGCTAAAAAAGCAGCCAAATTAGATCCGATTATCGCTTTGCGACATGAATAAAAAGGAGGGGGCAAGTGGATGACTTATGAAATTGTGTCTATGAAAAAAGTCAATAAGAAATTCTCTGGAAAAACGGCATTAGAAAATATCAGTTTTAGTATTTTAAAAGGAGAAATTTTCGGCTTTTTAGGCCCCTCAGGTTCAGGTAAAACAACAACCATTAATATTTTGACTGGGCAACTGGCACAAGATTCAGGAGAGGCATATTTGTTAGGCAAAGCGGTTTCTGAACTTGGAAGAAATGAATTTTCTAATATGGGAATTGTCAGTGATACCAGTGGTTTTTATGAAAAAATGACCGTGTATAAAAACTTATTAATTTACGCTAAAATTCATGGTGTATTAGCGATTGAAATCACAAATTTATTACAAAATGTCGGCTTACTAGAACATCAGAATAAATTAGCGTCAGAACTCTCTACTGGTATGCGACAACGAATGTTATTAGCACGGGCGATGATTAATCGCCCACACATTTTATTTTTAGATGAGCCGACG
>NZ_JAFYUW010000064.1:0-6402 GCF_017549435.1 Brochothrix sp. | reverse complement strand
TGAAGTGATTTGGTGATCAATCTTAGTTGAAAATTCATCTAACATCTCTTGAGATAATTGTGTATATTCACGCCATTTACTGTTAACAGGTGTAACCACAAATTGTACATCAACATTTTGTCGTGCTAATTCCTGTAAAACGACTTGGAAATCAGCATATTCTGGCGATTGTAAATAATTAAAATGTTTTTGCGAGCCGTTAAGTCTCTCTAAATTCTGCTCGACATGTTTTGTATAAAAAGAATTTTTAATACGAAATTCATTATTAGTCGTGTTTTTTTCAGCAATTTTCAAAGCAAGACTGTCCAATGATTGTGTATTATATGTTTCAGGTAATTTCTTTTCTTGTTTGTTTAAAAGATCCCAGCTATTATCTGGAATATGACTACCTAAAACATCTTTATTTTTCTCTAAGATTGTTCTTTTAGCAGCAATATATTTTTTTTGAATTGTTGTTAGTTCCTCGCCATTACTAATATTTTCTAATGCATTAGTGATGATTGTATCTGCTTTTGTTGAGCCGTAATGTAAGATTCGTTTTGCTACATAACGACGTTCCGTTTCACCGATGCCGCTATTGTTGATGAAATCAATCGCATGTAGTGTTGAAAAGTTTGCATTAAAAGCACCTTTTGAGACACCCTTTTTAACAAACCATTGGGGAGACACAAAGAACACCATTTTTTTATTATTTAAACTGTCACCCATTGCTTGCATTGTAAGATAGTGATCTAGTGATTCTGTTCCTGCATGGCCGATTAGAAAGGGTGTATAATCACGTTTATATTTATCTGCTAATGCATCTGGATGAAACGGATCATAACGTTGTAATTCTGAAGACCCAAAAAAAGGAATAAACTGCGGGTCTTTCATTGCTGCTCTGTAGATGGAATCACTGCGCTTCACTTTAACTTGTGAAACAACCGCAGCATTTTTAAGCGTTTCATGGGTAATCTTCCCTTCAAACATCGGAAGAGTAAACACGGCTATTAACAGGACCACGGCTACAATAACTGGTCCTATAGCCATGATTAGCTTACGTTTCATTGAAATTCGGCAACCTTTTTAATAATCATTGTTGGAGTAGCCCATTCTTCACGCTCAAATTCTGATACTGGCACTGTGATATCTAAAACACTCTCAATTTCAATTAATAATTGAACTGTGCCCATTGAGTCTAATAAACCTTCATCAAATAAATCAATATCCGGATTTGTTTTCACTTCATCACTACCTGTTAATTCTTCTAAAATATTTAATACCTCTGTTTTAATATCCATAATAATAATCTCCTTTTATCTTAATAAATTTTATTTAAAGAACATCTTATCTAGTATTCCTGAGAAAATCAAGAAACTAAAGCAGACGGTGTTGAATGTAATAAATACCGCTAGAGCATAGGTTGCCCAGTTACTCGGTAAGTTCTTATGTTTCTTCTTATAACGTATCCAAGCATCGTTTACACATATTGCTAACCCATGAAATAACCCATAAGCAACATAATACCATGTTAAACCGTGCCACAGACCCATTAAAAGAAACAGGGACATATAGCTGATATTTGAAATCAATATCTTACTCTTAAAAGTTTTCTTTTTAATCATCGTGAACACTAAACGCATAAATACGAAGTCACGGAACCAGAAAGAAAGACTCATGTGCCAACGATTCCAAAACTCTTTAATATTTGGACTAGAAAATGGTTTGTTAAAGTTGATAGGCACTGTATAACCCATGATATAACTTGTACCAACTGCAAATAGACTATAACCAGCAAAATCAAAGAACAAGTAAAGGCTATAACTATACATGTAAGCCCATGTATTGAGAGAGAAGAAACCATTAATGAGTGCTGTTTTATGTAAATAATCAATGGCATATAAATTGATATAATAAGCAATGATAAATTTATACAAACATCCCAAAACAATCATAAAAATACCTTTATCAAGCATCGTAACATATTTTTCTTTTGTTGGTGGTAAATGATGTTCTTTTTCAAAACGACGATAACGGTCAATTGGACCTGATGAAATTGTCGGGAAGAACAGTAAGAACTCTAAAAAATTTAAAGAACTGAATTTTTTAATGAGACCATCGCGCATTTCCATTACCATCTGTACGGCTTTAAATGTTAGATATGAAATCCCCAAGAAACCTACGATTGATGTTTCGTGTGCAAGTAATGGTGTTATTTTTGATACCGCTAAAGGTGCAATTGCTAACAATACTGCCCCGTAAAATACATAACTATTATTTTTCTTACTGCGATACTTAAAGTAGCTATAGACTAGCAACCATTGCCAAGCGACGTAGCATAAAATCGCAACACCTTGATGCCAATGACTGCCTCCAAAAATAAGATATAGTAAGACCAGTGTTACAATGTTTTGATAAATCAAATAGCGTTTACCACGCAATAGACCTATAACTAGCGGGCTCAACATAATAATCATTAAAATAAGATACATTGGCCCGTTATATGGAATACTCATTTACTTGTTCACCTCGTTAATCAATGCTTTGCGATCAACCTTACCATTTGCACTCAATGGTAACTGATCAACATAAACCCATCGACCCGGAATCATATAATCCATCACCAAGGGTGCTAATTCTGCTTTAATCGCTTGCGTTAATTGATTGTTTTTCTCAAATTCATGTGGCTTTGCCACAACATAAGCAATTAAATTTTGCACTTTATGATTTAACATCTTCGGCACCACACTTGCTCGTTGTACAAAACTAACTTTTTCTAAATGATGATCGATATCTTCCAATTCGATTCGGTAACCATTAAATTTTAATTGGAAATCTTTTCGTCCTTGATAAAATAGTAAATCTTTTTCGAATTTTCCTAAATCACCTGTACGATAAGCATGTTGCCCATTTATTAAAACAAATGATTCAGCTGTTTTTTCAGGATTTTCAAGATATCCTCGAGATACAGCAGGCCCTAAAATAATCATTTCACCAATTTCACCGGTTGGAACTGGTTGTAATTGGTCATCAACGATAATAATTTCAGTGTCTTCTTTCACACGACCAATCGGAAGACGAGCGTATTTATTAACAATTTCTTCTGTAATTAATACCTGTGTTACAGCTACCGTTGCTTCTGTGGGACCGTATGTATTATAAATAGCAGCCTTTGGGAAACGTTCTATTAATTTAGTAGCTGTTTTAAGCGTCAATTCTTCACCACAAAATAAGAAACGTTGCAAGTTGGGATAATTAGCCTCATTAAATGCTTTATCCATTAAACAAATATCTGCAAATGATGGTGTCGAAACCCAAACATCTAGAGCCATTCCTGGTAATTTTTCAAATAAGCTTTTAAAGTTAAGCGTTGTTTCTTTATCTAATGGAACTAAGTTGCCGCCACTTAATAATGATGGGTAAAGGTTCATTACCGATAAATCAAACGAATAAGGTGCCTGATCTAAAAAGTTCTTACCCGTTCCTAAATCAAAATCATTGAGCAACCACTCTGAAAAACTAACAAGGTTATCGTGGCTAATTTCAACGCCTTTTGGTACCCCTGTTGTTCCTGATGTAAAGATGATATAAAAAGTTTCATCTTTATTAATTGCTTGCTCTAATGGAATCTCTACACAATTTGATGATACAATTTCTTTCAATTCTTTTATAGAAACAATTTTGCTCACCACATTCAAATCACTAGGTAAATCCTCAACTGCTATGATAAGCTGTGGTTTTGAAACAGCTAAAATCTGTTCGAGTCGAGCCAATGGTGTATGGCTATCTACTGGAATATAGGGATGGCCCGCTTTAATTGCACCTAAGAAACTAACAATCATTTCAAACTGTTTGCCTCCAAAAATTATAATCGGTGTTCCTCTTTTTAATTTTGCTGTATTAACTAAATAAAACGCCATTGCATCTGAACGTTTTTTCAACTCTTCATATGAATGACTCTCGCCATTAATTGTATATGCCTTACTATTTGGAGCACTGTTTGTAACAGCATTAATTCTTTCAATAATATTCATAGTTTTCGAGTGCTAAAAAGCCTCTGCCTCCCTTAATCTTAAAATTCATTATAAATGAAATTGCTGCCTGCATTATTATCAATATAAATGTAAATCAATACTAAAAATACAGCAAAATAAAAAATAGTTTTGACGGTGCTTACTAACCAAATATTTTCGCGTAATTTTTGCAAATGACTCTTCATTTCAACACTCCTTCATACAACCTCAAGATTGCATTTTCTTAAGTTGTTACATCGCTTTAGCGTTTTTATATTTTTCTCACTAATTAAAGGAGATTTTGTTCTGACCATTCTTTGTTACAAAATCATTACAAGATGTAACAATCGTGATACAAAGTTCTATTCTCATAATTACATATTTTTTTTGTTTTTGCAATAAATTAAAGATAGTTGTTAATAACATTTTGGCTTACAATGTTCTATGATACCATAAAATAAGGCTTTTTAACGTTTTTATACTAATATTACAATATTGTCATGTTGGCGTAACTCTATTCGATATTATTATACATTCATTTACTATATGATTATTCCACAGTATTTCAATATTAATTTGCACCTAAATGCTTGACCTCTAGTAGACAAAAACATAGAAAAACGTCCCGCAAAATATGCAAGACGCTTTTCTTTTTCCATTATTCTACAAATTGAATCGCATTTTCAATAGCTAACAAATTATCACGGTAACTCTTCATTTCTTTACGCGTCAATTTACCTGTTTCAAAGTTCGTTTGTATTAATTCACGTTCCATTTGAGTTGCAAAATCCATTAAATCTTGAACACTTCCCGTTGTACTTTCATTACTCACGTTAGGATCGCGACGTTCAAATCTTAAAATAAATAAATCTTTTACCTCTTCACTGAATTGTGGATTCTGTAACTCCTTAACTTGCTTAACAACAAAACGATTATTTTCATCTTGCAACAATGCCCGTTGCTGACGACGCTCTTCACCACTTAAAGGTCTTAATCGTAAAGAACGTATTCTTTTACGCCAAATTTGACGATAGAATAAATCTTTGTGTCGCTTTTGTTGGCGCGTCATTGCAAAGTATTTTTTGTATAATCGCTTAAATACAGGTACTGCGACACGCACATCGATATCTTTTTCAAGTACTAATTTTTTAGTATTCTCCAATTGCCATTCGATTGCTTTTATACGTAATTTTTTACCGCTTTCAAACAGTTCTTCACTGTCACTTAATGCGAAAATTCGTTCATTATAAATTTTTATTACCTTAGATATGGCAGCTTTATTCGCTTCCGTTTGGTAACGTTTTAACTCTTTGATGATTGTTCGCAACATATCAATTTCAACGTCATTATTTATGTTTTTTTCTGCTTTAATTTTTCGAGGTGCAAATAAAGGTAAAGAAAAATTAGCTAATAATAAGGTTGTAATAATGACACCCGATGCTAAGAAAATCAAAAGATCTCGTTCAATAAATGTATTCCCATTGCCTAATACAAGTGGTAAAGATAAAGCACTGACAAGTGTTATCGTGCCACGGACACCAGAAATGGTATAGAGGAATGTACTTTTTAATCGTTCTTTCCAAGATGATATAATTTCACTTTCGAAATTGCGGAAAAATAATAACCATAAAAAGCGTATACTTAATAATAAACCTGTGATTGCTATAATATAGACAAAAAGCATTCCTTTATCGAGGTCATGGTTTGCCCATATTTTTTGTAATATACTCGGTAACTGTGTTCCTAATAATACAAACACTAAGCCATTTAAACTGAATGTTATCACTGACCAAGTGTTTTTAGACAATGTATTGAGTTGTGCGGTTTCAGGATTCATACGCTTGTATGACATTGAATGTACTAAACCACCACTAACAACTGCTAAAATACCATTTACACCTACAGCTTCTGCCACCATAAAGATAAGGAATGGCAATAAAATTTCCATCAACATAAATGAAGTTTCATTTTCAATTCCTAACTGACGTAATAAACGCATAAACATTATTTTCAAACTACTTAGTATCGCACCTAACAAAACACCGCCGACAGATAAAAGTACAAATGTCGTGCTAGCTGTCATCAATGAAAAAGTGCCTGTCACGAGTGCCAAAACTGCAAATTGAAATGATACTAATCCTGACGCATCGTTAATCAAAGATTCACCTTCAAGTGTATGCATTACTTTGTGAGGCATTTGAACTTTTTCAGCAAGCGCACTAACAGCCACTGCATCTGTCGGTGCTAAAGCGGCAGCCAACGCAAATGCAGCAGCATAAGGAATTGTTGGTAACAGATAATGAATAAACATCCCTAGCACTCCCACAGTTAGAAATACCAAGCCTAACGATAAAGAAATAATTGATTTTCGTTGTCTCCATAATGCTTTTTTATCAACATTCGCACCATC
>NZ_JAFYUW010000063.1:0-5650 GCF_017549435.1 Brochothrix sp. | reverse complement strand
AGTCAAGTCCAGACTCCTGTGTAAAATGCTATACAATGTTTTTACCATTTCTACTTATCAAAATTGATGTATTTTCTTGAAGAATAAATCCATTCATCATGTAGGTCCATAAGAACGGCTCCAATTAAGCGATTGGCTGATGTTTGATTGGGGAAGATGCGAATAATCTTTTCTCTTCTGCGTACTTCTTGATTCAGTCGTTCAATTAGATTGGTACTCTTTAGTCGATTGTGGGAATTTCCTTGTACGGTATATTGAAAGGCGTCTTCGAATCCATCATCCAATGATGCGCAAGCTTTTGAATATTTTGGTTGATCGATATAATCATGAATCAATCGATTTTTAGCCTCACGCGCTAAGTTAATATCTGTGAACTTAAAAATTCCTTTAACAGCTTCTCTGAAAGATTTTGAATTTTTTTTAGGAATGGTGGTAAAGATATTTCTTAGGAAGTGAACTTGGCATCTTTGCCAACTTACGTTGGTGAAGGATTTTCTAATGGCAGAGACTAATCCTTTGTGCGCATCAGAAATAACGAGTTCCGTACCTTGTAAACCGCGTTCTTTTAGGTATTCAAAAAATGTTGTCCAGGTCTCTTCGCTTTCGCCACTTTGAATCATGAAGCCGATAATTTCACGGTCGCCATCTTTGGTTATTCCAATCGCTATATGACAGCTTTTTGAGAGTACTCGATTTTCTTCTCGTACTTTTATATAGAGTACATCGGTCATTAAGTAAGGATAATTTTTTTCTGATAATAAACGATTCTGCCACTCGTTAACCATAGGTTCTAGCTGTTCTGTTAAGCTAGAAACGAAGGACTTAGAGACGGATTTACCACAAAGTTCTTCCACAATTTTTGATACTTTACGAGTTGAAACGCCTGATACATACATTTCCAACATTGAAGCCATGAGGGCTTTTTCGTTTCGTTGATAACGTTCAAACACTGTGGGTGAAAAATGGCCATCACGTGTTCTGGGTACTTTTAATTCTAGCGTGCCTACACGTGTCGTAAAGCTGCGCTCATAATAGCCATTTCGTTGACTTTGTCGGTTTTCTGTTCGTTCATATTCTTTTGCTTGAATATATTCTGTTCGTTGATTTTCCATTAGTTGATTAAATACCGTTGTTAAAATATTTTTAGAAACGTCATCCTTTACAGAATATTCAATAATGCTTTGAATCTCTTCGCTTTTCAGTGTAAAATGTACTTGGGTCATGTAAAAGTCCTCCTGGGTATGTTTTTGTCGTTAAAAACATTGTACCGTAAAAGGACTGTTATATGGCCTTTTTACTTTTACACAATTATACGGACTTTATCTATTTTCAGCCTGTATCATAGCTAAACAAATCGAGTTGTGTGTCCGTTTTTGGGCGTTCTGCTAGCTTGTTTAAAGTCTCTTGAATGAATGTATGTTCTAAGTCAAAAAACTCTGACAGCGCCTTTATATAGCTTTCTTTTTCTTCTTTTTTTACTTTAATGATCGATAGCAACAATGATTTAACACTAGCAAGTTGAATGCCACCATTTCTTCCTGGTTTAATCTTAAAGAAAATTTCCTGATTCGCCTTCAGTACCTTCAGCAATTTATCTAATGTCCGCTCAGGAATGCCTAGCGCTTCTCTAATCTCTTTTTTAGTCGTCACCAAATAAGGCTTGTATACATCACTTTTTTCGCTAATATAAGCCATTAAATCTTCTTTCCATTCTGACAAATGAACACGTTGACGTTCACTTCTTTTTTTCTTGAATTTAAACCACCCTTGACGGACAAATAAATCTTTACTGGTTAAATCACTTGATACCCAAGCTTTGCAAAGAATGGTAATGTATTCCCTATTAGCCCCTTGATAGTTTTCTGAATAGGCACTTCTAACAATTTTGATTACTTCTTTTTCTTCTAAGGGTTGATCTAATCGATTATTAAACTCAAACATATTATATTCGCACGTTTCGATTGAATAGCCTGAACTAAAGTAGGCTAAAGAGAGGGTAAACATGACGTTATTACGCCCTATTAAACCCTTTTCTCCTGAAAATTTCGTTTCGTGCAATAAGAGATTAAACCAGGGTTCATCTACTTGTTTTTTGCCTTCTGTACCGCTTAAAACCGTTAGACTTGAACGAGTAAAGCCCTTATTATCTGTTTGTTTGAAAGACCAATCTTGCCATTCTTTGAAAGAATAACGGTAATTGGGATCAAAAAATTCTACATTGTCCGTTCTTGGTATACGAGCAATCCCAAAATGATTGCACGTTAGATCAACTGGCAAAGACTTTCCAAAATATTCTCGGATATTTTGCGAGATTATTTTGGCTGCTTTGACAGATTTAAATTCTGATTTTGAAGTCACATAAACTGGCGTTTCTAAAACAAAATATGCTTGATAACCTTTATCAGATTTGATAATTAACGTAGGCATAAAACCTAAATCAATAGCTGTTGTTAAAATATCGCTTGCTGAAATAGTTTCTTTTGCCGTGTGAATATCAAAATCAATAAAGAAGGTATTGATTTGTCTTAAATTGTTTTCAGAATGTCCTTTCGTGTATGAACGGTTTTCGTCTGCATACGTACCATAACGATAAACGTTTGGTGTCCAATGCGTAAATGTATCTTGATTTTCGTGAATCGCTTCTTCGGAAGTCAGAACAACGCCACGTCCGCCAATCATGCTTTTTTTTGAGCGATACGCAAAAATAGCCCCTTTGCTTTTACCTGGCTTGGTAGTGATTGAGCGAATTTTACTATTTTTAAATTTGTACTTTAACAAGCCGTCATGAAGCACAGTTTCTACAACAAAAGGGATATTCATTCAGCTGTTCTCCTTTCTTACGAAAATTAATTAGTTAGAAGCTACGATCAAAGTTGAATCACAACAAAAAAGGCAATCAACTAAGTTTTTCTTAATTGATTGCCTGGTATCTTCTTAAAGACTTGAAATTCCCTCAAAAACCCGATATAATGGGTTTACAGATATTTAAGTATCTGATTAATAAAGTAATTAAATACTTTACCAAATTTCGGGTCTCGACTTCTTTAATTGATTGGTGGTAATCAATTAAGGCTCGCAACTTATTTTCTTGGCGGAAAATAAGTTGGTCGTGGCTCTTTTTTTGTATTCTTTATTCAGTTCGTTGTTTCGTTATATCTAGTATACCGCTTTTAAAAAAAATAAGCAACAATTTCGTTAAATATATTAACGACAATCATTGCTTCTCTTCTTCTATTTGCAACTCTACTTGTTCTAATTCATTAGGAATTAAGTCAATAACTAAGGTTGAGTTTGTCAATTCTGCAATTCGTTCCAATGTTTTTAATGTCGGATCTGATTTTCCTGATTCAATCAATGAATAATTTGATCTACTCATTTCTAATTCTTGGGAGAATTTTTCTTTTGATTTGGTACCTCTCATCTTTTTTAAGCTTTCTCTAAATGCTAGTTCCAAGTTTCTCCCTCCTGTTTATGTAAATATTTTGCACGTTTTCCATTTAATTATATCGTTACACCTTGTAAATCACAAGTGATTAATCACAAATCACTTGTGATTAGTGATTGTTATTGGTGTTGCCTAGAACGATTCTAAGCACATGTTTAATTTTAAAGTGGGCAATTATCTTTAAAATGTCCTACAATGATTCAATAAAAGCATGGCTGCTAGTGAAACTTGCGACCATGCTTTTAAAAATACTTAATGGGGTCCCGAGCGCTTTAGCTCCTTGGAAGCTGTCAGTAGTATACCTAATAATTTATCTACATTCCCTTTAGTAACGTGTAACTTTCCAAATTTACAAAAGCGACTCATAGAATTATTTCCTCCCGTTAAATAATAGATAACTATTAAAAATAGACAATACTTGCTCATAAGTAACGGTACTTAAATTGTTTACTTTGGCGTGTTTCATTGCTTGATGAAACTGATTTTTAGTAAACAGTTGACGATATTCTCGATTGACCCATTTTGAAACAAAGTACGTATATAGCTTCCAATATTTATCTGGAACATCTGTGGTATGGCGGGTAAGTTTTATTAAGACACTGTTTACTTTTGGTTTAGGATGAAAGCATTCCGCTGGCAGCTTAAGCAATTGCTGAATCGAGACTTGAGTGTGCAAGAGCAACCCTAGTGTTCGGTGAATATCCAAGGTACGCTTGTAGAATCCTTCTTCAACAATCAGATAGATGTCAGACGCATGGCTTTCAAAAACCACTTTTTTAATAATTTGTGTGCTTAAATGGTAAGGAATATTCCCAACAATTTTATACCTCTGTTTGTTAGGGAATTGAAACTGTAGAATATCTTGGTGAATTAAAGTGACACGAATGTTCAGTTTTAATTTTTCTGACGATAAGTTGAATAGATGACTGTCTAATTCAATAGACGTTACCTGTTTACTTATTTTAGCCAGTTTCGTCGTTAAATGCCCTTTACCTGTTCCAATTTCGTAAACGGTATCGGTTTCTTTTAAATTCAATTGTTTTATTATTTGGTTGAGTACTTTTTCACTCGTTAAAAAGTTTTGAGAATATTTTATATTTTTGTTCATGTAATCACTCCTGAAGTGATTACATCTATAAATAAATACAGAAGTTAAACGATTTGTTTGTAATTTTAGTTATCTGTTTAAAAAGTCATAAGATTAGTCACTGGTAGGAATTAATCTAACGTATTTATTTATCTGCGTAATCACTGTTTTTAGTCTGTTTCAAAACAGTAGATGTTTTATCTACATTACGCATTTGGAATACCAACATGACGAATCCCTCCTTCTTAATTACAAATTTTTAGCATCTAATTTAACTTCAATTCCTATTATACAAAATTTTAAGATAATGCACTATCAACACACTCTTAAGTTTGCTTCTAAGTCTTATTTCCATAACTTTAGGGTTAACCATACGCAAGACCAATCACTCTCGGACAATACTCATGATTTTAATGATAAAATCCATGTTAAACCCATAGATAAGAAATACACCTGCAATAACCGTTACCTGTTTGTGCCAATTTAAAAATGCACCACTTTTTTATGATTAAAACGGTTGAAAACTGTACCACTAATAACTCACAATAGAGAGATGTCACCGTCAAGTTAAATGTACAAAATAACAGCGAAATTTTTAAATCTATTTCTTATCGATACAAATTCCTCGTAGGCGCTCGGGACCCCTTAATTAGATTCTCTTTTTAAAAATGAATGCTGATCCTAATACCATTAATGAACCTAGGACAGACAATGCAATATTTTCTGTTTCTCCTGTTTTTGGTAAAACTTTCATTTTTCCGTCTGAACCTTTAACCGTTACTGTTCCGTCTTTTTGAACATCTGCGCCAATTTCTTTAGCTTCAACTTTTTTTGTTGTTCCGTCTGCTAATTGAATGATTGGTTTACTATCTTCAACTGCAACAATCACAACGCCTGTATCTGTATTAACTGGGTTTTCGATTGGGTTTGTGTCTACTGGTTTACTTGGTTCTGTTGGCTCTGTCGGCTTGCTTGGTTCCGTTGGCTCCGTTGGTTCCGTTGGCTCTGTTGGCTCCGTTGGTTCCGTTGGCTCTGTTGGCTCCGTTGGTTCCGTTGGCTCTGTTGGCTCCGTTGGTTCCGTTGGCTCTGTTGGTTCCGTTGGTTCCGTTGGCTCTGTT
>NZ_JAFYUW010000062.1:0-3529 GCF_017549435.1 Brochothrix sp. | reverse complement strand
GCGTGGTCATTGATTGCTAATATTAATGTTAAGGAACAAAAAAATGATTTTGATCTTGAAATACCTTATGCGCTAAGTTATCTTTCGTATTCGAAGTTTAGCGGTAGCGTCGAGGGAATGAAAACATTGCAAGCGAAGTATGAAAAGAAATATGCAAGTGTGGCAGGTGAGAATATGAACTATATTCCGCCAGTTAAAACAACATATTGGAGTTTCAGAGGAATGGTATTTTCAGGCATGGCAATGTTATTTATGGCTGCGCTTGGTTTATTCCTAGACTGGAGACGTAAGTTAGAAAGCAGCACGCTTTATTTGAAATTATTAGCGCCTGTGATTGCATTACCATTCTTAGCGAATTCATTCGGCTGGGTAATGACAGAGATTGGTCGTCAGCCGTGGGTTGTATTTGGCTATCAAACAACTGCGAATGCGGTATCACCTAACGTTTCTGCAGGAAGTATTTTATTCTCAACGATTCTCTTTATTGCTATTTTTGCTATTTTGGCGGCAGTTCTTGTCTTCTTGATGGTGAAAACAATTAAAGCAGGACCTTATCATGATGAAGAACATCAAGATAAAGAAACAGTCGATCCATTTGAAGAAGGAGGTTACAAACATGAGTCTTAATGAATTTTGGTTCCTCTTAGTTGCTGTGCTGTTTATCGGATTCTTCTTCCTTGAAGGATTTGATTTTGGTGTGGGTATGAGTATGCGTTTTTTAGCAAAGGATGAAAAAGAGCGTACAATGCTTGTTTCAACAATTGGACCTTTCTGGGATGCCAATGAAGTTTGGTTGATTACTGCTGGGGGCGCACTGTTTGCTGCTTTTCCAAACTGGTATGCGACAATGTTCAGTGGTTACTATCTACCGCTATTTGCCGTTTTAATGTTGCTGATTGGTCGAGGTGTATCCTTTGAGTTCCGTCGTAAGCACGATCATCCAAAATGGACACCGACATGGGACTGGGTCATCTTCATTTCAAGTACACTTATTCCACTGTTGTTCGGTGTTTTGTTTACAAGTATGTTAAAAGGTATGCCGATTGATGCAGAAATGAACATGTATGCTGGCTTTACAGATTATATTAATGTTTACTCTGTTTGGGGCGGTATCACTTTAATGTTGTTATGCTTCTATCATGGTTTGTTATACATTACATTGCGTGTTGACCACAGCATGCGTGAACGTGCGCGTAACTTAGCTGTGAAAGTAGGTTTAGGTGTATTGGTTTCGCTCGTAGTCTTTGTACTTCTTTCAATGAAATACACTGATATTTTTAGCCATAACCTTGTAGGCGTATTGATTACAATTGGATTTATTGTTGTGAGTTATGCCTTATCGTTATTATTCACACTTAAAGGTTCTGAAAAATTATCATTTACTTTCTCTGGTCTCGGTATTGCCGGAACAATTTCACTGATTTTTGTTTCATTGTTCCCACGTGTAATGGTCAGCAGTTTAGGTGAAGCATTTAACTTAACAATTTCAAATGCATCAAGTGGTAACTATTCGTTAAAAGTAATGACAATTGTAGCTATTACATTGTTGCCATTCGTTCTTGGTTACACAATTTGGAGTTATTACGTTTTCCGCAAACGTATCACTCAAGAAGATGAACACATTTATTAATGGATAAAAGTCTTTTTAAATATAAAGGCTTCAAAATAGTGATGGTAGCCTTGATGATCTTGTCGATTATTCAAGGTTTTTCCATTATTATGCAGGCGATTTACTTAGCAGGTTCCTTAAGCGATTTGTTTGCGGGACATTCATTTCAAGAAGTGAGAGGACAGTTGCTAGGATTTCTGATAATGATCGCTGTACGTTATTTGATAACAGCTGTCAAAAGCCGCATTGCTTATCTTTTTGCTGCTAAGACAGGGACCGCTTATCGTGAAGCTGTCATTGAAAAGTTATTTCAATTAGGCTCAGGTTTTTTAAGTCAGATGGGAAGTGGGCAGACTGTGACACTGATGATGGAGGGGATTGCCAAATTCCGTCGTTATTTAGAGTTGTTTATCCCTAAATTTTCCAGTATGGCAGTTATTCCGTTGATGATTGGTATTTACATGCTGTTTGTTGATTTGAAATCAGCGATTGTTTTAGGCGTGACGTTTGTTATTTTAATTTGTTTTATGATTTTGTTAGGTTGGGCTGCACAAAAAAATGCGGATGCCAAATGGGAATCGTATGAAAAATTAAGCAACCACTTCGTAGATTCTTTAAGAGGAATTGAAACATTACGTTATCTGGGGATTAGCCGTCGACATGAAAAACAAATAGCCTTTGTGAGTGAAAACTATCGTAAGTCAACGATGTCAACTCTACGGGTGGCATTCTTATCTTCATTTGCTCTAGATTTTTTCACGATGTTAGGTGTTGCAACAATTGCTGTCTTTTTAGGTGTGCAGCTAATTGATGGCACAATGATGCTTTACCCTGCGTTACTCTCATTGATTTTAGCGCCAGAATTCTTTTTGCCTGTGCGTGAAATTGGAACGGATTTCCATGCCTCACTCGATGGTCAGGAGGCTGGTAAAGCATTACAAGAAGTGTTGGATATACCTGTTTCACATGAAACAAGTTCAACTATAAAAGAATGGTCAACAGACAGTGAGTTAATACTTAATGGTGTTGTAATTAAAGGTGAAGAAGAGCGTGAAAGATTACGTATTGACAAAAAAATAGAGCTTTCTGGAGTGAGCAACATCGGTGTTATAGGTGCTAGTGGTTCAGGGAAATCGACATTTGTTAGTTTATTAGGCGGTTTTTTAGAAGCGCAAGCAGGTGATATACAGGTGAATAAACAAGATATAAGTAGTTTGGCACAAACTGCTTGGCGAGAACAAGTGACATTTATACCACAACATCCGTATATCTTTAATTTATCGTTGCGTGAAAACATTCGTTTTTATCGTCCGACAGCCACTGAAGCTGAAGTTATTGAAGCAGCAGAACGTGCAGGTTTAAATGACTTGATTGATAGTCTAGAGTTTGGTCTCGATGCTTTCGTTGGTGAAAGTGGTCGTCAAATGAGTGGTGGTCAAGAACAACGTGTAGCACTTGCACGTGCTTATATCGAGGAACGTCCGGTGATGTTACTTGATGAGCCGACAGCGCATTTAGATATCGAAACAGAATCAGAGTTAAAAGAGACGATGCTGCCATTGTTTGAAAATAAGCTGGTGGTATTAGCAACACATAGGTTACATTGGATGAATGAAATGGATTGGGTTATCGTCCTTGATAAAGGGCAAGTGGTTGAGCAAGGTCTTCCTCATGAATTATTTGCTAAAAAAGGGACGTACTATCAGTTGGTACAAGCCCAGTTAGGAGCATAAAGATGTTACAAGATAGTTGGATTCGCCCTTATGTAAAAAAATACCGTCGGATGTTCATCGGAGTGCTAACCTTGGGAACACTGACCTTTATCTTATCGGGAGCGTTAATGTATGTCTCAGGTTATTTAATTACAAAGTCAGCTACGCAACCCGAATCAATTTTAATGGTGTATGTACCAACAGTTGC